>JBIPNX010000337.1:0-3287 GCA_044378145.1 Flavobacteriales bacterium
TTTACTTATAGAAGTTGATGGCAACGATATGGATGTGCTGTTTAAAGACTGTGAACGCATAACCGAAGTAATGCAAGCTTTTGATGCAGGCGAAGTGCTATTTGCAGAAAGTGCTGCCGAAAAAGACGCCTTATGGAAAATGCGCCGCAGCGTTGCCGAAGCAGTAAAATCAAACTCGGTTTATAAAGAAGAAGATACCGTTGTACCCCGCGCCGAATTAGCCAAACTGCTAAAAGGCGTTAAAGATATTGGCGCTGCCTACGGCTTTAAAAGTGTTTGCTACGGCCATGCCGGCGATGGCAACCTCCACATTAACATTGTTAAGGGCGACCTTACCGACGATGTTTGGAAGAACGAACTACCTAAGGCCATACGTCAGTTATTTGAGCTGACTGTTTCATTAGGCGGAACCCTATCGGGTGAGCATGGTATTGGCTGGGTACAAAAAGGCTATATGGATATTGCCTTCGGCGAAACTTCTTTATCGCTCCAAAAAGGCATCAAACAACTCTTCGACCCTAAAGGCATTCTCAATCCGGGGAAGATATTTTAGGCACGTTTTAAAGTTCCCAACAAGCCAAAAAAAGGCTCAATCCGGCGTATCTTTACAGTATGATTTTGTTTATAGACATGAACAGCTTTTTTGCTACCTGCGAGCAGCAAACCAACTACTACCTGCGTGGCAGGCCGGTTGGTGTTTGTGTCTATCCCGGTAAGTACGGTGCCGTTATTGCGCCCTCTATTGAAGCAAAAAAGTTTGGGGTAAAAACTGGTATGCGGCTAAATGAGGCAATGCAACTTTGCCCCGACCTTGTACCGCTGGAAACAAACTCGCAACGCTACCGCGATTTTCATATCAAAATCATGAATGTGTTGCGTAAATACTCTGAAGACGTTATACCCAAGAGCATTGACGAGGCTATTGTTGACCTGCAGCACCACAAACATATTTACAAGAATATTGAGGATATGAAAAAGCTGGCCCGCCAGATAAAGGAGGATATAAGGGGCGTGGGCGACTATCTGAAATGTTCTATAGGAATTGCCCCCAACGCGTTTTTGGCTAAGCTGGCTACAGATTTGCAAAAGCCCGATGGCCTGGTAGTTATTACCCCTGAAAATATAGACGAGGTACTATCTAAGCTAAAACTAACCGATTTGCCCGGCATAGCCAATGGAATGGCTAACCGCCTGCAAAATGCCGGTATACATACCCCGCTGCAATTGCGCCATACCGACCCTGCCGTGCTTAAAGTGGCCTGTCAGAGTATTGTTGGTGTCTACTGGCATTACAGACTTAATTTTTCTGAGGTTGATTTGGTGTCTAACCCATACCGTAATATGCAGGCCATGCGCCAGCTATCGCGCGAGCAACGTAGCTCTCCCGAAACAATAGACAATATATTTATTGCCCTTTGCATGAAACTGGAAAAACGTTTGGTAGCACAAGGCGTGTATTGCAAAGAGTTTGGCATGAACATATCGTACCAAAACGGGCAGCGCTGGAAGTATAGCAGCAAGAATGCGCCTATACAAGATGGTATGACCATGTACCATACTTTAAAGGCTCAGCTGGATAAATATGCCAAAGAGCATGGCGGCAAAACCCTTTTGCACGAAGGGGTTGCAGGTATTGGAATAAACGTAAGCGATTTTGTTACTGCCGATGTGTTACAGGTAGAGCTGTTTGAAGACAACATTAAAAAGGACCACCTGCGCAAAACTGTTTACGATGTTAAAGACCGTTACGGGTACGATAAACTGCTAAAGGCTATCGAGCTTAAAGAAGGGCACTCTGCCGCTTACCAGGATTTAATTGGGTTTGGCTCTGTAAAAGATATGTATACCGAAGGCGACTGGACAGTGAATAACAACCACGTAGAATAAAAAAAGCCCCCGCATTGCGGAGGCTTCTCAATTCAATATATCAGTTAATTACTTAACGCGCTCCATGTATTCGCCGGTGGTAGTATCAACGCGGATAATCTCGCCGGTGTTTACAAATAAAGGAATCATAACCTCTGCGCCTGTCTCAACTTTAGCAGGCTTAAGGGTACGGGTAGCGGTATCGCCACGTACGCCCGGCTCGGTGTAAGTAACTTCCAGTTCAACGTGCTTTGGAGGCTGAACAAAGATTACATCGTCGCCATTAAAAGCCATATCAACACTGGTATTTTCTTTAATGTATTTAGCGGCATCGCCAATAATACTGGCTGCTACCGGAATTTGTTCATACGTATCATTATCCATGCAGATAAAGTCTTCGCCCTCGCGGTATAGGTATTGCATGGTGCGCATTTCAACACGTACCAAATCTACCTCTTCGTCAGGACGGAAACGGTTTTCCAATTGCCTGCCTGTGCGTACGTTACGCATTACTGCCTGGTAAAAAGCACGAAGGTTACCGGGGGTGCGGTGTTGTAACTCAACTATCTTCATCAACTCGCCATTAAAGCGGATAAAGTTTCCTTGTGAAAGGTCGCTTGTCTTTGCCATAAAAATTAATTTGGTTGCAAAGGTAACCATTTTAGGTAAAAAGGCAAAGGCTATAACCATACGCTTATTATCTCATTGGCTTAATCCATACATTTGCCCTTACCATGTTCATCTCCGGCTTTACATTTATACGCAATGCCATTAAGTACGATTATCCTATTGTAGAGGCTATATCGTCTATACTGCCCTTGTGCAATGAGGTGGTTGTTGCAGTAGGTAATTCAGAAGACGGAACCCGTGCATTGATTGAGAACATCGGCAGCCCTAAAATCAGGATTATTGATACCGTTTGGGACGATAGCCTGCGCGAGGGAGGAAAGGTATTAGCTCTGGAGACACAAAAAGCATACGAGGCAATCAATCCCCAAGCCGACTGGTGCTTCTACATCCAGGGCGATGAGGTGTTGCATGAAGACAGCATACCTGAAGTTAAACAAGCCATGCTTACGTATAAAGACGATGCTAAGGTGGAAGGCTTGTTATTTGATTACATCCACTTTTACGGCTCGTACGATTATGTAGGGGCTTCAAGGCGCTGGTACAGGCGCGAGGTACGTATTGTACGCAAACGCCAGGGCATAGAATCGTACCGTGATGCACAGGGCTTTAGGATTGATAATCGCAAACTGAATGTTAAACATTGTGGAGGTATTATTCACCATTACGGATGGGTAAAACCGCCCGACAAGCAACAGGCAAAGCAGCATGCTTTTCACCGCCTGTGGCATGGCGATGAATGGTTAGAGGAAAACGTAGGCAATGCTAATGAATTTGATTACTCGCAAATAGAC
>JBIPNX010000338.1:0-3275 GCA_044378145.1 Flavobacteriales bacterium
ACGTATTAAACAGCTTGGTTTTATTGGCTTTATGTTCTTTTTAATAAAGGGGCTTATTTGGTTAGCCGTCTTCTTTTGGGGTGCAAAATTCATAAGCGGTAATTAACATGTTGGATATTTATAAACCTTCAGAACAAAATAGTGACCATAATCATTTATTGGGCGGTAATTCCGATGTATATTTGTATACTGAAATGATTGATAAAGGACAACATACGGGTAACAGCCCTGGCGCCATGCATACTATGCCATCTAAGGCATTTGATGAGGTGGTAACCGAATTGGGTTTAACTGCAGAAGGTATACTTACTGCCCCTGCTGTTGAAGTTGACAATCTGGAAGAAGGATTGGCTTTGTTTACTTTCACCAATCAGCAAAAAACACCTACCACACTTAGCTTTGCTACCGAGCAGCCCATGATGTATTTCTTCTTTACCCTTACCGGTAAAGTTGTATTGGGCGAATCGATAAACAACAGCAGCAAAGAAATAGACAATAACTCTTTCCGCTTTTTTGCATACCCACGCGCACAGGCTACGCTTTCGCTCTATTTAGAGCCTAATGCCAAGTCGTTGCTAATGCTTATATCGCTTAAAAAGCTGCACGAGTTTTTTATGCCCGGCCCCAATATGGCCGACCGAACATCGTTCGAAACGCTTAGCAAATCTATGCGCAGCGGCGACCCTGCCATACAAGGCGTGTTAAGCCCTTCAATGTCGGTAGTAGTATCGCAACTTACCGGAAGCCAGATAAATCAGTCGTTCCGCCAGCTATACCGCAAAGGCAAGGTGTTAGAGTTCTTCTCATTATACCTTGACCAAAGCAAACGCTCGTCTATTACCGCAGCAGAGTGCCCATACGTTGCTAACGATATGGATATTGACCGCATACACAACGTACGCGAGCTGTTGGAAAAAGACATGGCCAACCCGCCATCGCTAGTAGAAATAGCAAAGATTACCGGCCTTAACGAGTTTAAACTAAAAGTAGGCTTTAAACAGGTATATGGTAATACCGTATACGGTTACCTAAACGATTTGCGCATGGAAACAGCCCGCAAAATGCTGGAAGACCGCAAGCACCAGGTTAAAGAGATTGGCTTTTCTATCGGCTACAACAACGCCAGCCATTTTATTTCGGCCTTTAAAAAGAAGTTTGGGGTAACACCTAACAAGTACATGGAGGGCTAACACTCACAAACTATATACATTATAAACCCCAATAGGAAACTGTTGGGGTTTATTGTTTATTACCGTTAATATTGCCTTATGAAATATGCACCGCTGTTTCATCTAAGTACAAAAACAACATCTATGAAAAGACTTCTTCTTACCACCATTTTAGCCATTACTACCCTTGCCAACATTAACGCACAGGCCTATGGCAATGCCGCGCCCGCTGCAGGCAATTATCAAAATGACAATAAGTCTCTATACCGGGGCGATAATTCCAGCAGCTATACTTATACTAATAGTTCGCAGTATACCTTAAACCGCAACGCTCCCAGTGCTACGGCAATCATTAGTAATAATGAGGTGACGGTTAAAGTTAATGGCCTGATGAATATTGTTGCCGATAGCTATGTAGCCATGTTTAACATACTTCAGGTGGGAGAAACCATCAGCATTACCGACCAGTTGATGAATGCCAAGATAACCGCCTTTAAGCAACAGTTAAAGAGCATTGGTATTGACACTTCGGAAGTAAAGGTTGATATAGTAACCTTTGTTCCTAAATACGATTTACAGGCCGATAATAAGGTGTTCAGCAAATCGTATACCGAGGTGCCTGCCGGTTTTGAGTTGCAGAAGAATATATCGGTTTATTATAAAAAATCGGCTACGCTGGATGCTATTGTTTCTGCCGCCGCTAATGCCGAGATATATGACCTTGTTAAGGTTGATTACTATGTGCCCAGCCTGCAAAAAAGCTACGATACGCTGCGCACAAAATGCTTACAGGAAGTAAAAGCTAAGCTAAAGAGCTACGAAACCATTGGCTTTAAACTGGATACTATGCGTAAGGTTATGAACGACAACTTTACTACCGTATACCCGCAAACGCGCTATGCTGCTTATACTGCATTTTCTCGTCCATCGTTAAATGCAGCTAAAAAGAAAGCCAATTCGGTAGTGGAAGCGCCTAAGAACACATCGCGTTTTTACAACCCTGTAGATTACGACCAATACGATTTGGTTATTAATCCTGTAATAACAGAGCCTGTTATACAGCTATCCTACTCTATTGTAGTAAAATACTTTACCGACGAGCAACCTGATAAGCAGTTCTACATCATTACCCCTACCGGTGATACCAGGCAGTTTAATCCGAAGTAAGAAATATCTCGCGGGATTACTGCGTGATCGCCGCATGGGTGATGCTAACAATTTCAAAAGCAACACTACGTGTTGTTTCTTTTTTGCTTTTCCTATGCTTGGTGATTACTGCGTGATCCCATGGGGAGGCTAAGAAATGTCAAAAAGCAATACTTCGTATTTGCTTCTTTTGTTTTCGCCACTTATTGAAATAAATTATAAACGCAGCTCAAACAAAAAAGCAGCTTCGGTAAACCGAAACTGCTTTTTGACATTTCTGCGGTGAGGGCGGGATTCGAACTACTTATATAACTAATTGATATTAAATATAATACTACTACAATATAAAACAGGTAACCTAATAGGTAACCTACTTAATGCTGTATTGCTTACTAGTAAAAGAAAATAACGTGTTATTAATACCTGCAAACCTGTATATAATATATGTATAAGCTGTATATAAAAAGAGGGGGCGGGGGACTTGCTTTATGACTTAGTAGAGGGGGCTACCTATAAACCAAGGTACTTGCTTAGAACACATTTGCTATATAATATTATAAGACCTTAGTAATTCTTCTACCTGTAAAAAAGGTTATACAGCCTTGAGCTAGCGTAGGGTATTTAGCAAAGCTAATCAGCGAGCCACAGCGAGTGGAGTAAATGGTGGAAAAAGAAGAGCCTGCAAGAGCAAAGCGATTAAAGGCGATTTGACCTATGTATCTTTACACAAAAACTGGTGTGTGTTATTGTTTTAAGCATGGGTAAGAGGTTAGCATAAAACAACCATGACAGTTTGCAGCCATTTCACGACAAGCGGCGAGCTAAAATAATATTAGGCGGGCAATTACGGTATATTAATGCTGAAAAGCCTAGTTAGGTTTTGAAAATAACGAACTTGGCGGTATTTTTGATTTGAATGATTGAATTACGAACACCTTATAACCTATGGCATTCTTCGAT
>JBIPNX010000339.1:0-3267 GCA_044378145.1 Flavobacteriales bacterium
ATGGGCATAAATACTGCATTTTTTGCCCCTCACTTTTTCAAAAAACTGATTTTTAGCTCATACCCATGGTAAACACCCATGTAAGTTTTATGTAGTGTAGTTGGGTGCTAACCTAGTTGCCCGACCCTGATTTTGGGAGGCGCCTTACATCAAACCATGTAAGATTGTATTTTTTGTATTATCTCTGAAAGCCCTTATTTAACAAGCATCTCAGCATTTTGTGCTGCAGGGTGATTCTGGCAAAAGTCGGTTTTTCCTTACTCCGGTAGTGTTGCCCCTATAACTTGCAAAGCATACCAAATTTACGCTCCTATCTTTGCTATCGAGTTTTAACCCTTAACCCAATTAAGTTATGAAACCCAACCTCTACCAGGCTATGAAATGCCTTGTTGTATGTACTTTGTTTGCAACGAGCATAACCACCCAGGCCCAAAAAACCGAAATCAGCATCACTCAACAGGTGCCATCAGTAATTACTGCCGGCGAAACCTTTGATGTAACGTTCACCATTAACAAAGACAACCTTGAAAGCTTTGCACGCTTGCAGCAAAACCTGCCACGTGGTTTCTCAGCCAGGCTGAAAAACGGCAAAGACTTCCATGCTTTTGTAAAAGACGGAAAAGCCAAATTAATCTGGCTATCGCTTCCAAAAGACAAACAAATCACAGTTACTTATCAGGTAAAAGTTAACCGCAGGGCCGAAGGCGATTTTGTTCTGGGCGGCGAGTTTAACTACATCCAAAATGATAAAAAGCAATTTGCTGTGGTGCAACCGGCTACCATAAAGGTACTGCCTAGCGCCCTGGCCGCCCTCGACGAAGAAGAGGACGAAAAAAGTACGCCAGTTGGTGGTTCGACGGCGTATGAAGAAAACATCTTCGATAAATAGCAGATGTTGATTGGTTGGTTGGAAAAAGGGGTCGGCACTAGGTGCCGGCCTTTTTTCTTTTATGCCTAATCCAACCTATTTGCTTATTTTTGTTTAGCTTAATAAAACCGTGCAAAAACAAGCATCCATATTCATTGTCTTTTTGTTGTTTCTTTCTACCGGCCTGTTTGCCCAAAAAGAGACTACAGCCGATAATATTGGCCTTGTTTACCGTAAAGAATTTACCATAGGCCCCATGATACATACCAACGGTTTTGGGGCTATGTTCCGCACGGGTAAATATGTTGACGGTTTTAAGCGCCGCTTTTGGGAGTTCTCTATCTACAACATTAAGCATAACAAAGAGGGCCGCACCATTAACCCGTATTACGAGAACTCTCGTGGGTTTATACTGGGCAAGCTTAACTCGCTAACCAATATTGCTGCTTCTAAAACATGGCAACGCACCGTTTATTCTAAAGGCGATAAAGGCGGCGTTGAAATACGCTACCACTACACCGCCGGGGTTAACCTGGGGCTGTTTAAGCCTGTTTACCTGCGGGTAATAAACACCGGCGCCGACAGTATTGTTAGCGAACGGTATAACCCCGACAAGCACCAGGTGATAAACATTTTAGGCCGTGCCGGGTTATTTTCAGGCATTACAGAAATAAAGCCAAGGCCGGGTTTACACCTTGCTACAGGCATGAGTTTTGAGTTTGCGCAAACCGATAATAAAGTATGGGCTGTTGAAGTGGGCGCGCAATTTGATATTTTTGCATTTCCGGAGCCCATAATGGCTAATTACCGCAACAGGCCCTATTTTGTAAACTTTTACCTGGCCTTTTTATACGGTAAAAAGAAGAATTGATACAATGAACGATATTTTAACACCCACAGATACTACGACAGTTAACCCACGCCCCCGCAAGCCCGAATGGCTTAGGGTTAAATTACCCACCGGCGAGGAATATGCCAAAGTGCGCAACATTGTTGATACGCATAAGCTGCACACCATTTGCCAAAGCGGTAACTGCCCTAATATGGGCGAGTGCTGGGGCGCAGGCACCGCTACCTTTATGATTTTGGGTAACATTTGTACCCGGTCGTGCAAGTTTTGCGCGGTAGCAACAGGCCGCCCGTTACCAGCCGACTGGAAAGAACCGGAGCGTGTCGCCGAATCGGTTAAGCTGATGAATATTAAGCATTGCGTTATTACATCGGTAGACCGTGATGATTTGAAAGACGGTGGCTCGTTAATATGGGTTGAAACCATTAAGGCTATTCGCCGCGAAAGTCCGACAACTACCATGGAAACCCTGATACCCGACTTTCAAGGCCAGTGGGATAACCTGCAAAATATAATTGACATTGCCCCTGAAATAGTGTCGCATAACGTAGAAACCGTGCGCCGTTTAACTCGCCAGGTGCGTGTACAGGCCAAATACGACCGTTCTTTGGAGGTTCTTCGCCGCTTAAAAGAGGGCGGCATGAAAACCAAAAGCGGCATTATGCTGGGCCTTGGCGAAACAGAAGAAGAAATCTTCGAAACAATGGACGATTTACGTGCCGTTGGATTAGATATTTTAACCATTGGCCAGTATTTACAACCTACACCAAAACACCTTCCGGTACAGGCATTTATCCACCCCGATAAGTTTAAGTTATACAAAGAAGTTGGCCTGGAAAAAGGCTTCCGCTATGTAGAGAGTGGCGCATTGGTACGCTCATCGTACCATGCGGAGAAGCATTTGTTTTAGCTAATAACATATCACTTGCCAAATCTTCTACAAACAGTTAACAGGCATTTAGGTAACGAAACGTTTTTATTGCAATTAAACTGCAACAAAGACGAAGCTAAAGCTATGCTATCTGCCCTCTTTAAACGTAACAAAGGGTTCCGCTCGTTTAGGCCAAACCTGGCAGGAAGGTTTACCGGCGAATATACGTTTAGGGCACACCCAAAATATCAGGTTTTGATGACCCGGAATTCCAATGCCATGGCTGTAGAAATTAGTGGAGAGATTATAGCTAATGGAGAACACTCAACCATTAAAGTTATTTTGGAGCCCAACTATGTATTGCGGTTCACACCTATTGTTACATTTTTTACCGTTACTATCATCATGCTATTTGGCAAACATAATAACCTGGCAGAAACACTCATTATTGGCCCGTTACTTATCCTTTTTGCAACCGCATTTCCGGTGCTTTATTTACGTTCAGCCAAGCAACAACTAAAAGATGTTTTTTCGTCTATTTTTATTGCGCAGATAATTAATAGGTTTGACTAATGTTTAAAACCCTTTTGAATGATGAATATTCAATTGCCAGCTGGAGTATACTTGCTGGAAGTTAATGCAGGCGATAATTTAATTTATCATAAAATAGTCTTTACT
>JBIPNX010000340.1:0-3263 GCA_044378145.1 Flavobacteriales bacterium
ATAAGGAATACTAAGAAACCTAATAGCATTACCGGTTTTTTGTGGCTGTAAATCCAATCTTTGGTCTCTTCCCAGAAAGTAGCATCAGGGTTGATAGCCCTGCCTTGTTTAGCCTTGGCAGAGTTTGCAAGGTTACGGCGTACCGGAGCTAAAATGATAATAAGTATAATAAAGAAAGTGCCTAAGCCTATCCAAATATAAGTCCAGTTAGTTTCTTTAGGAGCGTCGGTAGTAGCGCCTGTTCCACCTGTAGGGCCGGCTGCAGTTGCAGGGGCTACATAGGCATCAACATAATCAAGAATAGCTTTAACCTCATCAGCGGTAACAACCTGATTGGCCATTACACCTGCGGTAGAGTATTCTTTTACAAGGTTGTTTGCGTATGCATCGCCTGTTTTAAGGTATGCAGCAGGGTTTTGCACCCACTTGGCAATTTTGGCATCATCGTTGCCCCAACGTCCACGAACGCCCTTAAGGCCCGGACCAATCAATTTTTGGTCGGTTGCCCTATGGCACGACGAACAATTTGCTTTAAATAGCTTTTCTCCATCAGCTTGGGAGTAGCCGTTAAAACCAAAAGATATTAATGCAAAAACTAATACTAGTTTCTTGAAATGCTTGATACTAAACGTTTTCAGACGAACCATAAGCAGTTGTGAACAAAGTGTTTTTGAGGTCAAAAACCGGGTGCAAATTTAGGAGAAAGTAGCTTCAAACCTAAGCTGTAATTGAAATATTTCTAATTTAAAACAATTCTAAATAACACGCGTTTTATTCCAACCCTATTTGCTTTTTCAGTTAAAAGCTAACTTTAAATCGTGAAATGCTCTGCAAGCATACTAATTAAGCCATTCAAACAAATTTTAATTTGCTTGCCGGTGGTTATTATGCTCCTATTTTGGCAAACCAATCAGGTAAATGCAGGTGGCCAAAGCAGCAAATTAATTTTACCTCACGATAGTTTAGATACCATTGTGATGAATTCGGCTACCATAATCCAAAGCCGAAACATAACAAAACTGGTAAAATTGCAAGTGGCCCATAATAAAGCATTAAAAGATATTGATGGATACCGTATCCAGATTTTTTCTGAAAACGGGTCCAATGCAAAAAGCGATGCCGCCGCCGCCAGGCAAAACTTTAAGAACAAGTACCATGGCATTGAGGCATACCTTACCTATAAGCAACCCTACTTTAAAATATGTGTGGGCGATTTTAAAACCCAGCTCGATGCACGTAATGCGTTGTTAGGATTGCTTAGAACCTATCCTAATGCTATTATAGTAAGAGAAAGGGTAGTGCCTTAGCTGCCTAAAGCGCGGAACAATAAGAACAGGGCTCCTGATAGTACAACGGTAACAGGCAGGGTAAGTACCCAGGCAATAAATATATTCTTAAGTGTACCCCCCTGCAGGTTTTTTATACCCCCTGCCGATGCCATAGCTCCAGTTACACCACCTGTTAATACCTGTGTGGTACTTACCGGAAGGCCGGCATAGGTTGATAATGCTATGGTAGACATAGCTACCGCCTGGGCCGATGCTCCTTGTGCATAGTTCAGGTTGGTGTTGCCAATCTTTTCGCCAATGGTAATTACAATACGTTTCCAGCCAACCATGGTGCCAAGGCCTAATGCCAGCGATATCATTATAATAACCCAGGTAGGGGCATAGTTGGTAAACGATTTTAAGCCTACCACCTGGTCGTTAGGAACAAAGAAGCTGCCCTCTTCGCCATTTATGGCCAGGGTAAGTTCCTTTTTATCCTTGTCTGATATTTTTACGTGCCCGCCTTTAATTACCTTATCTATATTACTAGCTATTAGCAATACATCTTTACGTACTTCAAAGGCTTTGTCTTTAGGTATTTCTACACTGTTGGTAGTAATAAGGGCTTTAAGGTCTATAATTTCGGCAGTGGCTTTGTCAATTTTTTTACGGTCTTCGCCGCTAAGGTCTTGCTTGCTAAGGTCGGCTACTATGGTTTCTATTTTAGTTAAAGGTACTAAAACAGCCTGGGGCTCTACGCCCCTGTCTATAGCAAAGTACATGGGTACTATACCTATAAGTACAAGCATAACCAGGCCTACGCCTTTTTGTCCGTCGTTAGAACCGTGTGTCCAGCTAACACCTATTGAGGTACCTACTAATATGGTACGTATCCACATAGGGGGTTTTTTACCCGGTTGCGGCTCTTTAAATATGGTTTTGTTTTTAACGGTGTACTTTAATACAAGCATTAGTATTACCGACAGGAAGAAACCAATAGCCGGCGATAGCAGCAGTGATAAGCCAATATCTTTAGCCTTACCCCAGTTAATACCCGCGCCAAATTCGCCGTTTAAATAACTGTAAGATAAACCTACACCTATAATAGAACCAATTAGGGTGTGAGAGCTTGAGCAGGGGATACCAAAGTACCAGGTGCCTAAATTCCAGCCAATGGCGGTAATAAGCAGGGCTAGTACCAGGCTTGCGCTGTGCCATGTGTTGGCATCGGTAATAGCTTCAACAGGCAACAGGCTTACAATGGCCATTGCCACGCTTAAACCACCTACCATAACACCTACCGAATTAAAAATTGCCGATATAATTACTGCGGTTGACGGCCTTAATGAATTGGTATATATAACAGTAGCTACAGCGTTTGCCGTGTCGTGAAAACCATTAATAAACTCAAATGCAAAGGCGCACAAAAGACAGAATAGTAATAATATTGTGAGCCACGCGTCTAATCCGAACATAAAACTAATTTCAGATGTAAAATTAGTCAAAGCCCACAGGCAGTAAGCCTTAAAACAATTACTTAAAACTAAGTTAACAATGGCTTAACATTAAAAATGGCTATGGCTACTCAGGAGTGTTAACTTCATCAGACCGCTTAAGAAAGTCCCAACCCAAGCCTACAATTTTTTGGTCTATACGGTCGTAGGTAAAATTATATGCTTCAGATGGTTTGTCTTTGCGGTAAACAATGGCCCTTACAGCCATAACATCGCGGCCGGTACTTTCGGTATGGGTTTCTACAAAGCCAACCAGTTTAATATCGGTTATTTTACCCAGGTTCATTTTCTGGTTGTCGTCCATTATATACACCTGTATCATATCGTCAAACGTTATAACCCCCGGTTTTAATAATGGTACAATAGCAGCGCTGTCGTTCTCGGTAATGTCGATAATAAAATTTTTGCTCTTAGCGTAGTAAGAGTCCATTTCGTTCAGCGTTTTAAGGCTGTATTGGTTAGAGTAGATGTAACCCTTTAT
>JBIPNX010000341.1:0-3261 GCA_044378145.1 Flavobacteriales bacterium
GGTACTGCATAGCTTTAGCAGTATCTTTTGTAGGGGCGTTTATAAGCGAGTATGCAGCCTCTATAAATACAGGTATGCTTTTATTGTCGCTCCACTGTATGCCTTTGTCTATAAGTGTTAAGCCATCAGCTTTTTTACCACGGTACATGGCTACACTACCTAAACCAATGTGGTTTAACGGGTTTGTAGGCGCTTTGGCCGACCCCAGTTTAAACATAACTTCAGCAGAGTCTAAATCTTCTGTAGAAATAAAGTTTTTGCCATAGTAATAGTACACATCGCCATTGGCGGCATCAGAAACCAACAATTTTTTAAAGGCTTCATCGGCCAGGTGGTACTGCTCGTTTTCAGAGTACTTTATGGCATCTTTAAGTGTTTGGGCCTGGGTGTTAGCAGCAAAAAACAGCGCTAATACAATGGCCGATACTGATTTAATGATCTTCATGGGTGTTTTAAAAATTCTGGTGTTTATTGTGATTTTTATGTGTGTTAATCTTTTACGCGAATAACCTGCGCTTTAATGTTGGCGGGCAATAAGCCCATCAGCTTTATTATACGTTGTCCTTTGTCATAATAACAAAAGTTTACAAAGCCTGTGCCAAGTCCGTTATATGGCTCACGTTTAATAAGATACACCTCGCGCGATAGCGGGTATTCTTTTAACGCAAGGTGGCCTGCAAGCGGAGGAAAGAACTCGTGGTTAAACGATGTATCCGTTGCTGCCGCTAAGTTTACAACCTTAATATCCTTTAAAAAGTTCATAGATGTAGAGTCGTCGCGGTCGCTAATCCAGCTAACACCAATAACGCCAATAGCATTTGGGTGCTCTTGCACGTATTTAATTACGTTGGGGTTAGAGTTGCTCGCCTGGCAATTAGCCGGAAATTGTTTTACGCCAAACTTTTCCATTAAAAAACGGGCGTTGCTGCTTTGTTTGCTGTCAAAAACAACCTGAATATCGCCCAGTTTCGATTTGGCGTTCAAATCGCTCCATTGGCTTGCCGAACCTTTAAAAATACGGTCGAGGTGGCCTACGGTAAGGTTGGTATCGGTATTGTTTTTGTTTACAATAAATGCAACAGCATCGTAAGCTATAAGCGATGTTTTCGGGGTTATTTTAATGCTGTCGAAATACGATTTTTCGTAAGCGTTAAGGTCGCGGCTTACCATAATTACCCTTGCCGAGTCTTTTAGCAAATCGGCAAAAGCGGTAGGCTCGTCGGTATAGCGGCTGGTAATAACCGCTTCTTTGTTAAGCGACATGAAAGTGCTTACCTGCGAGTCGGCCAAAAACTGGTAATTCTCGTCAACCGAAATATTGATTTTGCCTGATGTTAAATCGTCGGTATGTTTTGGGGCGGGATTGCCACAGGCGGCCAGCAGTGCTATGGCTATTGCCATAAAGGCTGCAAAATTTCTGTTAGTCATTGTTGTCCTTTAACGATTTAATTTTTTGATACGCGCCAAACGCCCTGTATAAGCCAAATAATATTAACAGGTAGCCCGGCCAGGTGCCTATTTTTCGTTCAACCATAACACCGTAGTCGGTGGTTAAATAAAATATACCCAAGCCAATATAAACCAACGCCATAAACGCGCTGAAAATTGCGGACACTAAGGGTAATGTTGACTTTTTAGACATACAGCTTTTGCAAGTTGCGAATATAGCAATATTACCTTTAGCGTCCGCAGTGTTACTATTAGATTTGTTTAAAGCTTATGGGCACTACTAAAATTACGGGTACGGCATGCCCGTCTTGCATTCCGGGAGTCCATTTGGGCATAGATTTTACAGCGTTTACTGCTGTTTTCTTCAGTAAGTCGTAACTACCCCTTACGGCCTCCACATTGCTTACGTTGCCATCGGCATTTACAATAAACTGCACATAGATAGTACCCGACAGGCCCATGTCGGCCCATTGGCTGTTTTTCTTAGCCTCTTTGCTAATAAAGTTCATCATGGCAGCTTCTCCACCGGGAAACTTAGGCATAACCTGCGCGGTGTATTTTGGGGTGTAGGTATCTACCGGTTTTGGGGCTACTACTTTACCTTTGCCTTTGTTTTCAGTTGTGTCTTCGCCATCGTATATATCATCGGGCCCCAGCGGTTTGTCTATCCCTTTTTGGTCTTGGGTGCCAATGGGTTTGGTAGGGTCAAGGGGTTTAATAATGATTTCCCTTTTTCCATTTACATCAAAATCGTTGGTAGTTTGGGTGGTAATCTTTTCCGATTTATCGTTTTCAGGTTTTATTGGGTCTTCAATTTTATAATCATCAAAATATTCGGTAGGGGCAGTAGTACCGGTATCAATAATTATTTTTTTAATATCAGGCCTGCGGGTAGCAACAAATAACAGGAGCATAAGTAAGAGTGCAGTAGACCCAAAGGCCTTTGCCATAGAGTTGTTGTAGCCTTTGCGTATTGCATAGGCACCATAGCTTTTGTTCCGGTATTCAAATACCAAATCGTCTAAGCTGTTTACATTTTTTGCGAGCGTTTCCATAAGCGTGATTTTTGTTTTAGAACGTGGATTAGTTGCTTTAGTGTACATTTTATTGCCTACAATTAAATGTGTTTATCGGGGATGTTGTTATCGGTATTTTTCCATAAGCTGTTTATGTAAAGTATTGTTAAACTATGTTTTACATGGCACACAGAAAAGGCTGTTTGTCGGAAAAAAGAGGCAAAAATTAATTCAGAATGCAGAATTGAAAACGTATAATGATGATATGATTTTAATCATACAAGAGGTTATATAATATTTCTACCTTTGTGGCTTAACTATACATTTATGAGCGAAGTAGTAGTAAGAGACAGTAACGGAACAGTATTGCAAGACGGCGATTCTGTAACCCTGACTAAGGATTTGAAATTAAAAGGTTCGTCTACCGTAATTAAACGCGGAACAATGGTTAAGAACATTAAACTTACCGGCGACCCTCAGGAAATTGACTGCCGCGTTAATAAAATGGAAATAGTACTCCGCGCTGAGTTTTTGAAGAAGGCGTAGTAGTATTAAATCTGTGTGGCAATAGCCGGATTACTCCATCTCGATATCATATTTATCAAGCAAACCAATAATGCCTGTTATACCAAATTTTGCCTTTTTAATGTGGTTCAATTCGGGGTCTATAGAGTAGTTGTAGGAGGTGCGGAAGTCGGCCTTTTCCAGTATAGTATTATCAAATACGGCGCCGCTTAAATCGCAGTTGTCAAACAGCGCATTGGTAAGGTCAGACTGTGTAAAATCAACCTCTTGC
>JBIPNX010000342.1:0-3259 GCA_044378145.1 Flavobacteriales bacterium
GCCTACCAAAAACTGGAGCAAACCGTTAATATTGTAGGCGTTGACCCCACATTCGACCTGGGTACTATAGATACCGAGCTAAACTCTGAGACTTATTTAGGTAAGATAATAACCCACCAGCCCAACCACCTGTTCAACTTTAGCAACATAGGCTACCAAACCTATTTTGTAGAGCAAACGCAGATAGAGCTGATGCAGAAGATGTTTTTTGACGTGCACCGCCTGGGCGATGTACGCGCCAAACCCGAAGAGTGCGAGCCTGTTATGCGCAATGCCGATATTGTAAGCTTTGACATGAGCAGCATACGCAGCTCTGATGCCCGCTCTATAAGCAAACCCACCCCCAACGGCTTTTATGCCGAAGAGGCCTGCAAAATTATGCGCTACGCCGGCCTAAGCGAAAAGCTAAGCTGCGTGGGTATTTTTGAACTGACAGACGAGGAAGACGGTGGCCAAACCACCCACCTGGCTGCCCAAATGATGTGGTTCTTTTTAGAAGGGTACTACAACCGCAAGGTAGAAATGCCTACGGCCAACTCATCTAACTACACCCTATATAATGTTGCGGTGCAGAACAGCGAGCAGCCCATCGTGTTCTACAAAAGCAATATGACCAACAAGTGGTGGATGGATGTGCCTTATTCTGTAAGCAAGAAAAACCGCTACGAGCGCCACCATTTTGTGCCCTGCTCTTACAACGACTACCTTATATCGGTAAACGATGAGGTGCCCGACCGTTGGTGGCAGGCCTATCAGAAATTGTTGTAACCTCTTTTTATTCCCCGCTAACCACGAAGAAAAAAGTTTAAGAAAAACTTGGAAATAGATTATCAACACATATTTTTGTTAAAAATTTGTTGCTAAACAAAAATTAAATACTTTAGCACTCTTATTATTGAACAAAAGAGTCATACTGCTACTATGAAGAAACTGTTTACTATTGCCGCATTAGCCTTTACTTTTAGCCTGTCTGCACAGCAAGACCCGCAATTTACCCAATTCTTTTTCAACAAAGTATGGGTTAACCCGGGCGCTGCCGGAGCAAACGATGCTATATGTGCTAACTTACTTGGCCGCAGCCAATGGATGGGCTTTGATGGCCACCCAAAAACAATTGCGTTTAGCGCCGATATGCCTATAAACGCTATTAACAGCGGTGCAGGCTTAAGCTTTTACCAGGATAATTTGGGCCAGATAACCACAACCAACGTAAAACTGGCTTATGCTTACCGCCTTAAATTAGGTTCGGGCCGCTTAGGTTTAGGTTTAGACCTTGGCTACCTTGGCAAAAACATCAACAACAATTTTGTTCCACTACAAAACGGTGACCCTATTGTAAATGGCATTGCAGGTGAGAAAGCCGGTTCGTTTGACATGAGCTTTGGTGCTTTTTACAGCAATGAGAAGTTATACTTCGGTATTTCAGCCTCTCACTTAACAGGCCAGGACTTTAAATTTAACGGTGGTGCTTCTATAGCTGCCGCTCAACATTTATCAGTAATGGGTGGTTACAACTGGGAAATTTCTCCTGACTTTACCCTTAAGCCATCGTTCATGGTTAAATCAGACTTTGCTTCAACCCAGGTTGATATTAATGCTACTGCAGTATTCATGAACCGTTTTTGGGGTGGTATTAGCTACCGCCTGCAAGATGCAGTTGCTGTTAACGTAGGCCTTAACATTTGGAAAGACCTTCGTTTAGGTTTGGCTTATGATATTACTACATCTAAGCTTAACCAATACTCTAGCGGAAGCCCTGAGATATTCTTAGGTTACTGCTTTAAAATTGAGAAACCTGCTGTTAAGACTAAGTTCTTCAACACACGTAACTTATCTGACAAATAAAAAAATAACACATAAACGTAACCCTGGTACATTTATTATAGTATCAGGGTTATGTTTTTTATATGAAAAGCTGTTCCAAACACACATTTACAAGCCCGCATACTGCGGAATAGTAGGCTCTACCAGCTTGTAAACCCCTATAAACAGGACGTTACAGAAAAATTTATAGTTACAATGCTGTGTTTGCAACATTTTTTTATTACTTTTGAAACTTATTAACAGTTGCGACGTTGAAAACAGCCAAGTGGCTTACGCAAAGTCGCATTACACAAGACAAACAAAACCGGCGTATATGAAGAAGGTCGTTTTTTTCGGTTTAATTCTGGCAGTTGCCTTTATGGCATCATGTGGGAATAAAGGCAACGGTTACCTAACCGGTGTTAAAGACCGTCAAAATTGGTTTCAGGAAGATCCTTATGGAATGGTATACATCCCTATGGGCTCATACAATATGGGTGCTAGCGATCAGGATGTGCCTTGGGGACAAACCCAACAAGGTAAAACTGTTTCTATCCAGGCATTTTACATGGATCAAACTGAGATTACAAACAACGAGTACCGTCAGTTTGTTTTCTATGTACGAGATTCTATAGCACGCCGTATATTGGGTGAGAACGTTGATGAAGAATACTTCATTACCCAAAACGATTATGGTGATGATATTGACCCACCAAACCTTAACTGGAAAAAGAAAATTAAGTGGGATGGCGATGATGAACGTGAAGCTTTGGCTGACATGTTCCTGCCTGAAAATGAGCAGTTTTACCGCCGTAAAGAAATTGATACCCGCAAACTGTTGTTTGAATACTACTGGATTGACCTTAAAGAGGCTGCCCGTAAAGCAACACGTGCTAAATACATTAAAGACCGTTCATCTCTTATCAAAAAAGACATTATTGCGGTTTACCCTGATACCCTTTGCTGGATACACGATTTCTCATACTCGTACAACGAGCCTATGACTAACATGTACTTTTGGCATGTGGGCTACGACGACTACCCTGTAGTTGGCGTAAGCTGGAAACAAGCTTCTGCTTTCTGTATCTGGAGGACCCAATACCGTAACGATTACCTATCTTCTAAAGGAGAGCCGTTTGAGCAAAACTACCGCCTGCCTACCGAAAGCGAGTGGGAATACGCGGCACGTGGCGGGTTCGACTTAAGCCCATACCCATGGGGCGGCCCTTACATACGTAACAGTAACGGCTGTTTCTTAGGTAACTACAAACCAATGCGTGGTAACTATATTGACGACGGTGGTTTCCACACCGTTAAAGCTTACGAATACAACCCTAACAACTACGGTTTATACTGTATGGCAGGTAACGTATCGGAGTGGACCAGCAACGCGTTTGACGAGTCGGCTTACAGCTACACCCACGACTTAAACCCTGACTACCAATACGACGCTAAA
>JBIPNX010000343.1:0-3256 GCA_044378145.1 Flavobacteriales bacterium
CTGCATACGAGCAACTGGAACTGGCTACTGAAAAACCTGAATACCTTAGTAATGCACGTTCGGGGCAAATGTATTGCCACTACCAGCTTAAGCAATACCAGCAATGTATAGATGCTGCCAACAAACTAACATCTACCGACAAGGTATTGCCTGCATTGGTTACCGAAGCACAGATATACATAGGCCGCAGTGCAATGGCCATTGGCGATTATACTACTGCTAAAACAGAGTTTAAGCGCGTTGCCAAATCAGAGAAGAGTGCTTTTGGCGCCGAAGCTAAATACAACCTGGTAGAGATTGCCTACAAAGAGAATGACTACAAAGCAGTTGACAAACTGGCAACAGAACTATCGAGCGAATTTAGCAGCTACGGCTACTGGGTAGCTAAAGGCTTTGTTGTCTGGGCCGATAGTTACTACGACCAAGGCAATGTGTACCAGGCCAAGCTTACCCTGCAAAGTATTCTTGACAACTACAAAGGCAAGGACGATGTGCGCGATGCCGCACAAACCAAGCTGAACAAAATCATTCAGGAAGAAAATAAACCCAAACTGGCCCCGCCCGATGAACCCGATGAGATTGATATAGGAAATGGAGGTAGTGACAGCAAACCTAATGTAGAACCCCAACCGGAAAACTAATGAGCAAGAAGATAATAGTAGCTATAGCTTGTTTTGCAGCTATTTTAAAAGTTGCGGCACAACCCGGTAACAACATTGTTGTAACCGATACCTATAACCCACAGTTGGTTGATGCCAACAAATACTACGAAAACCCTAAGGTTACAGACAGTGTGCCTAAGCAACCTGTGTTAGATTATACCACCATACAAAGTCAGTACAAAACCGGTTTTGAGCTTGACCCTATTAAGGCTGCAACCATAAAAGGGCAGGGCTTGGAAAAGCTATACCGTGCACATGCAAAGGTTGGTTTTGGTAACTATACAACTCCTTATGGTGAGTTATGGGTAAACAGCCTGCGCTCTAAAACCATGAGCCTGGGTTTGCATTACATGCACCTATCGTCAACCGGAAAGATAAAAGACCGTGGCCATGCAGGTTATAGCACCAACGATTTAGACTTATACGGAAAAAGCTTTGTAGGTAAACACACCCTTAGCGGCGATTTATACTACCACCGCAATGCCCGCCACTACTATGGCTACAACCCAAGTGAGTTTAACCTGAGCAAAGACGACGTTCTGCAATACTTTAACCACATTGGTATTAACCTGGGTGGAGAAAGCAACTACGTTGGCGACTCGAGCAGGATACATCATAAAATAGATATGAAGTATTACTACCTGGCCGACCGTTTTAAAACCACCGAGAACTTTTTTGATATTGGTGGCAAAGCCTGGTTTAACAACAATAACCTTAGCTATGGCGGCGCCCTTAATTTTGATTACATCCGGAACCTGAATAATAACGACCAGTTGCAGGATACTGTTAATACCTACCTGCTAACCATAAAACCATTTTTTAGGGCGCAGGGCGATAAGTACATGGTACGTGCCGGTGTTAATGCATTCCTTAATGTGCAGGATACCAATACCCGGTTCTACTTCCACCCTACTATTGAGGCCAGCTTCAACCTGTACCAAGATTACCTTATTGTTTTTGCAGGCATTAACGGGGACTTTAAACGTAACACCTTTCTTGGTTTAACCACCCAGAATATGTTTATGAATACCAACGCCTCTATTCAAAATAGCAACCATAAACTACAGATTAATGGGGGTTTAAAAGGCGCGTTGAGCAAAAGCACATCATTTAAGATTGATGTAAACCGCCAGATGGTAGATAACATGCCGCTGTTTGTAAACGATACCGCTGTAGGCCCTCGTAATACTTTCTTTATGGTGTACGATACCGTGCGTGTATTTAACGTAAACGGCGAACTGGCTTTTGCCAAAGGCGATAAGTTTACCCTTGCTGCCCGTGGCGAGTTTTACAGCTACAAACCAAGGAACGAGGCTAAAGCATGGCACTTGCCTAACTTCCGTGTAGCCATAAATGGCCGTTATAACATAGCCGATAAGATTTTGGTTAAGGCCGATGTATATGTTGTAGGCACCCGCTATGCTCGTGTGTTTAGTTTGGATAGCCTTGGCTTACCCGTTACCCCGCTTATAGCTAAAGAGCTTAAGCCTTATGTTGATGCTAACTTGGGCATTGAATACCGCTGCAACAAAGCGCTGTCTGCCTTCTTAAACATTAACAACATTGCAGCCCGCAGGTACGAGAGGTATTATGGTTACCCATCGCAACGAATTAACTTTATATTGGGAATATCATATAGCCTATAAAAAGTAATCAGTAGTCGGTAATCAGACTATATAGAAACAAAAAGTCCCGCAAAATTGGTGGGACTTTTTTATTAGGATTGAATAGTAAGATGCTTAGTTGCGGGGAAGAACAGTACGTTGTTCAATGCGTTTTTCGTAATCTACGCCCTGGAATATGCGTTGTACATAAATACCCGGGGTATGAATTTGGGCCGGGTCAAGCTCGCCGGCTGGCACAAGGTGCTCCACCTCGGCAATGGTAATTTTGCCTGCGGCAGCCATCATCGGGTTAAAATTTTGGGCCGTACCACGGTATATAAGGTTGCCTGCGGTATCGCCTTTCCAGGCTTTAACAAAAGCAAAGTCGGCACGCAACCAGCTTTCCAACAAATACATTTTGCCTTCGTACTCGCGTACTTCTTTGCCTTCGGCTACTTCGGTACCATAACCCGCAGGGGTAAAAAATGCAGGTATGCCCGCACCACCTGCGCGTAAACGCTCTGCCAATGTGCCTTGGGGGATAAGGTCAACTTCCAGTTCGCCGCTTAGCAGTTGGCGCTCAAACTCGGCATTCTCACCCACGTACGACGATATCATTTTACGTATCTGGCGGTTTGCCAGTAAAAAGCCAAGTCCAAAACCATCAACACCGGCGTTGTTAGATATACAGGTTAACCCCTTAACACCGCTGTTTGCAACGGCTTTAATACAATTTTCAGGAATACCGCTAAGGCCAAAGCCACCAAACATAAAGGTCATGTTATCGGCAATGCCTTGTATAGCTTCTTCTGCGTTTTTTACTACTGTTACCATAATGGGGCAAATGTAAAATATTTTATGCCAAAGGCAGCACTACAATTATTGAGATTTAAGCTAACAATAAATTAATGTACCTGTTTTAGAACACAATGCAGTAAACCAATGTTATAATTTGTACTTTTACAACGTTAACAACCTAATAATCCTGCA
>JBIPNX010000026.1:0-11910 GCA_044378145.1 Flavobacteriales bacterium
GCGTACAACAGGTTTAAGGTTCATAGGGGCTTTAGCGGTAGCATAGCTAACGGCTTTAAACTTGGTAGGCAACTGGCCAACGCGTGCAATTACAGCATCGGCAAACTCTTTAGTACCTACTTTCTCGGTAGATAAGCCTTCTTTGAAAATATCGTAAGTATGAACACCGTCTTCTAAGGTCTTCAACCAAGCGTTGTGAACGTTCTCGGCAGCTTCTGTCTGGCCAATGTGTACAAGCATTTGTACAGCGCCTAACAAAAGGCCCGATGGGTTAGCCATATTCTGGCCTGCGCGGCGTGGTGCCGAACCGTGGATAGCCTCGAACATTGCACAGTTAGGGCCTACGTTGGCTGATCCTGCTAAACCAACAGAGCCTGCAATTTGAGCGGCAATGTCAGAAATAATATCACCGTAAAGGTTTAACGTAACAATTACGTCGAACAACTCAGGGGTGTCGCTCATTTTAGCCGAGCCTATATCAATAATCCAGTGTTCTTTTTCAATTTCAGGGTACTCAGCACCTATCTCATCAAACACCTGGTGAAACATACCATCGGTTTGTTTCATGATGTTGTCTTTAGAGAAACAGGTTACCTTTTTGCGGCCGTATTGTTTAGCATATTCAAATGCATAACGAACGATTTTTTCGCAACCCGGGCGAGAGATTAATTTTAAGCACTGAACTACCTCGTCGGTTTGTTGGTGCTCAATACCTGCGTAGGTATCTTCCTCATTCTCACGGATGATAACCAAATCCATGTTAGGGTATTTGGTATCTACGTAAGGAGCGTAAGCAATACATGGGCGGATGTTAGCGTAAAGGCTAAGCATTTTGCGTGTTGTAACGTTTAAGCTTTTGTAGCCACCACCTTGTGGGGTTGTAATAGGGGCTTTTAAGAATACTTTGGTACGGCGTAGGCTGTCCCAGGCTTCGGGGGCAATACCGGCAGCGTTACCGCTAAGGTAAACCTGCTCACCAATTTGTATTTCTTCAATTTCAAGTTGTGCACCGGCTGCTTCCATAATGCGCAGGGTGGCATCCATAATTTCAGGACCAATACCGTCGCCTTTAGCAACGGTAATAGGAGTTTTAGTTGACATATCCAATTCTTTTAAAATGCGCGCAAATATAGCGGTTTATTGTTTTTATCCGCGAATTAATACTAAACTGTTTACCCTCTTACTTGTTTTGGATACCTACCCATAGGCAATTGCACCGTTCTATTGCCTACCTTTGCACCCCATATATGGCAGATAACCAACCTGTAAAACCGTACGACAACCCCGAAATGAGTAAGAAAGAGGAGGTTGCCCTGATGTTCGATACCATATCGGGCAGGTACGATTTTATGAATCGATTTTTATCCTTAGGCATTGATAAATTATGGCGCCTGAGGTTACTTAAGCAACTACGCAAGCAAAAGCCTGATAATGTACTGGATATAGCTACGGGCACTGCCGATTTGGCCATCCTCATATCCAAACATGCTAAAAACGTAATTGGGGCCGATATATCGGAAGGTATGCTGGCTGTGGGCCGCGAAAAGGTTGCCAAGCGCGGCATTACCAACGTTACCCTGCAGTATGGCGATAGCGAAAACCTGCCTTTTGCCGATAATACCTTTGATGCCATTACCGTAGCCTTTGGGGTGCGCAACTACGAAAACCTGGAAAAGGGCCTTACCGATATGCTGCGCGTTTTAAAGCCGGGCGGCATGGTTTATGTATTAGAATTCTCGCGTCCGCGCAAGTTTCCTGTTAAGCAGGCATACTTTTTTTACTTTAACAACGTTTTACCCAAATGGGGCAAGGTTTTGTCAAAGGATACATCGGCATACACGTACTTACCCCAATCGGTAAAAGCCTTTCCTGACGGGGAAGACTTTACGGCCATCCTTAAAAAATGTGGCTTTACCGAAACAAATTTTCGTTTTTTGAGTAATGGCATTGCCGCATTGTACACGGCAACAAAGAAATAACACTATTTGAAACGTATAATAGCCATAGCAGTAAGTCTTTTACTCGTGTTGGGGCCGCTAAGCGCCCAACGACACGAGATTATAAAGAACTTGCCTAAATACGACAGGCAGGTAGTGCATTTTGGCTTTATACTGGGTATGAATACCATGAACTTTGTGGTAAAGCAAAACCCAAATATTAAATCATACGACTCTGTATATGTGGTTGAAACGAAGGGCGAAACCGGTTTTTCGCTCGGCATTGTATCTAACCTCCACTTAGGCAATAACTTAGACTTTCGTTTTTTACCGGGCCTATCCTTCGGTACCCGGAATATAGAATATACCCTGCGCACTCATTTGAACGGACAAACAACCAACACCCCTTTTGTAAAAAAGGTAGAATCTACCTGCCTGGAGTTTCCGGTGTTGATGAAGTTTAAGTCTAACCGCTATGGCAATTTCAGGGCCTATATTATAGGTGGCGGCAGGTACTCGTTAGACCTTGCATCGCAGGCCAAAGTAGCCGATGAGGGTAAGCAGACCATTAAACTTTACCGCAGCGATTATATGTGGGAACTTGGCTTTGGGTTCGATTTTTACCTGGAGTACTTTAAACTGTCGCCCGAAATTAAAGTGGCTTACGGCTTTCGAGATTTGCTAAAACGCGAAGACCACCTCTTTAGCCAAAGTGTAGATGCCTTGCGCTCTAAGTGCATTTATTTCTCGTTAACGTTTGAATAAAAAAAGCCCCTGTTTCCAGAGGCTTTCTTAAAATCTATTTCAATGTGTTTTATTGCTTAACAATAAGCAGTCTGCCATTGGTAACCAATTGCTTGTCTGATAGTAATACGTAATAGTAAATACCTTCTGCAACTTCAGGTTTCCAGTTATTGGCATAGTTAGCTGCGGTATAAACCAAACGTCCGGTAGCATCATATACCATTACGGTGCTATTTTTAGGCGGATTGGTAATTACCCAGGTATCGTTTACATAATAGTCTTTTAGCGATTTAGAATCGTTAGAGAAGTTCTCTATCAGGGCTGTGGTGGTATCGCAACCTACTCCTAAGTCTACATGTATAGTATCGCTGATAACACCACACTGGTCAAAGGCATTTACCCAATACACACCCGGGTTTGTAATAGTTGTTTGAGTACCTACTGTGCCGTTAGACCACATTAATGTTACGCCTTGCGGAGCTGTTGCATTTAGCACCAGGCTGCTGTTATAACACATGGCTGTATCCGGATCGGCGCTTAACTGTGTGCAGGATGTGATGCTGTAATAGTAATAGCATCGGTTGATTGGTAGCAAAGGTTGCTAACAGTAACGTTGTATGTGCCAGCTCCGGCAGTAAGTGTTGGAGAGGTAGTATTGCCGGGTGTCCATAAATAGCTTGTAGCACCACTAACTGTGGCATTTAACGCAACTGTTTGACCGGGGCAAATGGTTTGGTTAGGGCCTAAATTAACCTGCTGTAATGCCGGTGCCATTTGTACATCAACAGTATCGTAAGTTGTTATGCCGCATTGGTCTGTAACAGCCACCCAGTATTGGCCGGGGCAGTTAACCGTCAGGCTTTGCCCTGCGCTTCCGTCAGACCATTGGTCAACCGGAATAGCTGGTGTTGGGGTTAATGTTAATGAGCCATTAGGGCATAGATACTGAATGTTACTGCCTAGCGTTATATCAGTTCCCGGAGGGTTGGGGTAGTAATACAAAGCATCTATCTCATCTTCGGTAAGCACACGGTCGTAAAAGCGCATTTCGTCAAGGTCAGCATTAATATAATTTTCATTAATACCATTATTTGCCCTACCAATCATACCCTGACCGGTTTGGCTGTATACAAGACCCGAGCCTGAACCGCTATAGTTACCAGGTATTTCAGTACAGTTTAAGTATATTTTCATGTTGGTTGGACCGCTTATTATAGCTGCCAAATGAACCCATGTACCAGTTCCAATGGTTTGGTTGCTAAAAATAGACTTGCGGCTGCTTGGCCCAACAGGGCCACCATCGCCAACGCTGGCATTCCAATAATTTGTGCCTAATGTGTAAAATGCACCATTAAAGTTTGTACCGGGCAGTACATAATCATTATAAAATATACCGTTGGTGGTGCCATTGCCCACAGTTATAAGCTTTACCCAGCACGAAAAGCTAAAAGGGTACTGAGGTTTCATACCCGGGCCATTTACCAGAGATATGTAGTCGTTAATACCATCAAAGCGGTAAGCGGCATTAGGGTTGCCAAACCTATCGGTAGTAAGGGTTGCTCCGTTAACAGTAGCTACGTTGCCATTACCGCTGGCATCGGTAGCGTTACCGGTAAAAGGCAAATACATTTTTAAGCCTTGCGTAAGGTTAACCTGTGCAAAAAGCACTGTTGTAAAGATAAGGGCAGGTAGTAAAAATAGAATCCGTTTAGTGTTCATGCTAGATAAGTTTTGGGCTAATATATTAATTATACATAAATTACAAAAAAGGCCCCGAAAAATTCGGGGCCTTTTATCAATATTAGAATACTCTTAGAAAATTACCACATTTTAGCGCGTTGGTCTACCGGGCGGAACAGTTTATCGCCAGGCTTAATACCAAAGGCATCGTAAAACTCTCCCATATTGGTAACCACACCGTTTACACGGAATTTACCCGGTGAATGAGGGTCTGTAAACAATTGTTCGCGTAAGGCTTGCGGACGGGCATGGCCCCTCCATATTTGCGCTAATGATAAGAAGAAGCGTTGGTTTGGTGTAAAACCGTCTATTTTATCGTTGTTTTTATTGTTCATTTTAAAGGCTTCGAAAGCAATAGTACAGCCACCTAAGTCGGCAATATTTTCGCCTAATGTAAGCTCACCGTTAATGTGTACGCTGTCCAGCGGGAAATACAAATTATACTGGTCAACAAATACCTTAGTAAGGGCTGCATATTTAGTAGCGTCTTCCGGAGTCCACCAATCGGTAAGGTTACCATCGGCATCAAACTGGCGGCCCTGGTCGTCAAAACCATGGGTAAGCTCATGACCTATAACCATACCTATACCACCGTAGTTAATGGCATCATCGGCATGCTCGTTAAAGAACGGAGGCTGAAGGATAGCTGCAGGGAATACAATCTCATTAATGGTTGGGTTGTAGTAAGCGTTAACCTCTTGCGGACCCATTAACCATTCTGTTTTATCTACCTTTTTGCCTAACTTGGTAATCATGCGTTTTTGCTCGTTAGCAAAGCCTGCCTGTAGGTTGTACCACCAATGGCGGTCTGCCATTTCAAGGCCTTTATAGTCTCTCCACGTATCAGGGTAACCAATTTTGGTTATGATTTTAGACAATTTCTCCTGTGCTTTTTTCTTCGTTGCAGGGCTCATCCAGGTAAGCATGTCTATACGCTTAGATAAAGCAGCACGTAGGTTTTTAACCAAATCGTCGGCACGTTTTTTAGCGTTTTCAGAGAATTTTACCTTAACATATTCCTGGCCTAAAATATCGCGAAGAATATAATCAGCATTGCTAACCACACGTTTCCAACGGGGCTCCATTTTCTCTTTACCATTTAAGAATTTGCCGTAGAAATCAAATTTGGCATTCTCAAAGTTAGAGCTCATGTACGATGCGTTATCGTTTACTATGTGGAAACGCAGGTATGTTTTCCAATCGGCAGCAGGTATCGTTTTTAAGAAACCGTCAAGAGCCGAGAAAAACTTAGGCTGGCCAATAACTACCTGTGGGTTATTATCAGGTACACCCGATAGTTTAAAGAACAATGCCCAGTCGAAGTTTTTGTTCTGCTTAAACCAATCGGCCATAGGCATAGGGTTATATACTGCGTAAGGGTCGCGCTGCTCCACAAGGGTCATGTGGGTGTTAGCCAGTTTCTCGTCCATACCGTAAACGGTAGCCGCATTTTTAGCAGCATCGGCAGGGGTTTGGCCTTGCAGTTCGAATATCTTTTGAATATACTCTTTGTATTTTTTGCGGGTCTCGTCGGCCTTGGCATCTTTACGGAAGTAGTAATCGCGGTCGGGCAAACCAAGTCCGCCCTGGCTTAGGTAAAGGGTGTAGGTATCCGATTTTTTCAAATCCTGGTCTACATACATACCAAAAAAGCCCGAGTTGGTAAGCTTAGCCAACAGGCGGGCGTTGCCTTGCGGCGTACCAAAACTGTCAACCGCTGTTAACCAGCCTTTAAGCGGGTTAATGCCTTCTTTTTCAATAAGGTTGGTATCCATTGCGCTACGGTAGTACGAGCCCAACAGTTGAGTGTTGCTGCCTTTTTCCGCATCCTTGTTTTTAGATGCATCTTCCATTACGGTGCGCATGGCTTTTTGGCTTTGCTCGTCAAGCTCGTAAAAAGCGCCCCACTTGCTTTTTTCAGCAGGTATCGGGTTGTTTTTTATCCACTTAGAGTTTACAAAAGCAAAGAAGTCGTCGCCCGGACGGTGGGTAGAATCTAACAGGGTAACATCAAACGGTTTTACTTTCTCCCCTTCGGCAGCAGCCTTAGGGCCGCACGATGTGATTAAAGCGCCCGTAGATAAAAAGCCTACTACGGCTAAGAGGTATACAATTTTTTTCATGTGTAAAGATTGGTTAAACAAAAGTAACAAGGTTTCCCAAGTAATACTTGGGTTAGTATAAATAAGGGGTAAATAATTACATGGGGGAGAATTTTTCTACCTCCCCTCCGGCCTTTTCACCACCAGCAGGGCTACAAAAAATGAAACTGTCATTATTAAGCCTGCTGCCAGGTAGGGGAAAGCATAATTAATATCGTACAATATACCGGCTATAACCGGCCCTATGCCACGAGACAGTGACCCGAACGATTGGTTAGCTCCCATTATCTGGCCCAATTTAGTAGGGTCGGCATTTTTAGATATCAGCGAATTAATTGCCGGGCCTATCATACCATTAGATACTGCTATCAAGGCAAAGTACACAAACTGCAGCCAAAAGGGCCCAAAGGGAATAAGGGTAAGCCCAAGGCCCATAACCACGCTGCCTATAAGCAGCATTTTACTTTCGCCCAGGCGTTTGCTGAAAAAGCCTATAAACCCCGCCTGCACTATGGCCATTAAAAGGCCCACGTATGCAAACATATACGAGCCCTGCGCCGCATCTAACTTATAACGGTCGCTAAACAAGAGCGTTACGGTAGACTGCATCATAGAGAAGGCAATAATCACAATAAAAAACAGCAGGAAGAATTTATTCACCTTAGGGTTTTTACCAGCTTCTACCAGCCCCAACACTATATTTTTAAAATTGAACTTATTTTCTGTATTTCTCTCTTTTATCGATTCGGGCAGGTAAACCCATGCCAGTACAAAGTTTATAAGGCATAGGGCGGCTGTTAAATAGCCAATATATTCAAATGATAAATGCTCGTAAATATAGCCGCCCACGGGCGGGCCAAATACAAAACCCAAACCAAAAGCGGCACCAATAAGCCCCATTGCCTTGGCCCTGCCCTCGGGCGGGGTAACGTCTGATATATAAGCATTGGCAACCGATATATTAGCCGAGCCTATGCCGGCTATCATACGGGCTACAAAGAGTACTAAAAGCGAGGAGGAGAAGGAGAACAGAAGGTGCCCAACCATGGCTATTACAATGGTAATAAGCAGTACAGGGCGGCGGCCTTTACGGTCGCTAAGGGTGCCCAGTACGGGGGCAAACACAAAATTCATTATAGAGTACACCCCGAAAATGAGGCCATAGACCCATCCGTCGGCATGTAAAACATCTTTGGCATAGGGACCCAAAATGGGTATTATTATACCAAAGCCTAATAAATCAATAAATATGGTAAAAAAGAGTACAAATAGGGGCGACGACCGTTTCATATATTCACCAACGGAGGTGCAGCTTAGTTTGTTTTAACGCCTTGTGCCAGGTGTTTAATAAATGCATCGTCAAACTTTAAAAACTCTAACATACGGTTGCTGCCGTTGTTAAGCATTTCAAAGCGCTGGAACTGTTGCTTAATTTTTTGCTCTACATCTTTAGCCGAAGAGCTCATTTGCAACGACAGTATCTTGTTGAATATGCCTGCGTTTTCGTAGCCTATTTCGTCTTCGCTTTCGCGTACTTTACGGGCCACGCTGCGCATTAAACTGTTGGCAGGGTCGTACTTGTTAATCATAGAGTAGAATAACGACAGCAACAGCTTAATTTCAATCTCGGCGTGTGGGTAGTTTTTAAAGCTTACATCATTTACTAAACGGCTTAATAAGCCAACAGCCTCCTGGTATTTTTTGGCATAGAATGCCGATACCGAAAGGTATTTCATGTAGTTGATGTAGTTAGGGATATCCTGTTTCTCAGGCTCGTAATTATCTTGCAGGGTAGCATTCTCTTCGTACAGGTTTTTCTCCATGTCGTTCATAATGTAGCGCTCCATTTTTGATACAAGGAAACGCGACGTATAAGCGCAATGGTTAAATAACAAGAACGATTGCAGGTTCTCATTTACCACATCAAAATACTTAGCCTCTTTTTTATACAGCTTAAGCTGGTGGTAATATTCAAATGCAAGGAAGTTGTATGCCAGGTTAAGGTGCTGGTAGTTAGTATCTTTAGGGTAAGCTAAAAATATCTTCTCCATTTTAGCCAGCAAATCTTCTACCGGCTCATCGTCTTTAACGGCGGCGGCATTAGGCACAAATAACGCAAACGATATATCAATAATACACTTATAAACTTGTAAGTGATGGCTCTCGTACAGGCGGGCGGTGTGGCCTACCTGCTCTTTAATCATAGCCAAAATTTCAATCGTGTTTTTATCTTTCGATGCGTGGTACTCGCTAAGTGTTTTGCTAAAGTTTGCCAATAAATCCTCTGCCTTATCAAGGGCTAACGTATAGGCTACGTGGCGGTTATATGCCTGGGTATACTCGTAATACTTGGGTGAGTGCAGCGATAGTTTTTTAAGGGCATTGTACACCGACGAAAGCTCGTACGGCATATCATAGTCCCTAAGTTCGGCCTCCAGCTTTAATAAAATGGCAATGGCGGTATCGCGGTGGGTGTTGTAAACAAGGTTAGGTATGTTGGCCACCTTGCGTAAAAGGTCGATAACAGGACTGTCTAAATTGTTAGAAAGGAACTCCTGAATTTTATCAAAAAGACGCGATTTTAACGTGTAATATGCGTTAGTATTTACGTCTAAAAGTGTTTGTATCTCCTCATCACTCAGTTTGTTATCGCGGTAATGCGAAAACAACGTGAGGTATTTTTCAGCTTTGCTCTCCCTAAATTGCTGGATAAGGTCTGATGCCTCCTTTTCCTTTAGCTGCTGAATAATACTCTTTAATTTAATCATGTCTCCCTGATTTTAAACCGCAATATAACAAATATATACCTAAACAAACACCTCGTATTACAAGGTTAATAACATAGGACTTTTAATTATTTTAACACCCCGTTTACATACTTTTCGGTCTTTACAACCTTGCCGGTTTCGTCCATTTCTTTCCACACGCCATTCTTCTGCCCGTTTACGTACATGCCCGTTACCTTAAGTTTTCCGCTTTCAAAATACTCGTTGGCTACACCTTCCTGTACGTTGTTCTTATAGTTCTCTTCAAGGCTTATGGCGCCGGTGCTATAGTAGGTTTTTTGAACACCTTCTAAGACACCGTTTTTGTAATTATATTCTATTGATAATTTTCCGTCGGCATAAAACCACTTGGTTAAACCATCGCGTTGGCCGTTAACCCAGTTGCCTTCTTCCTGCTGTTTTCCGTCGTTGTAATACGTGCGCTTAAACCCGTTTTGCACCCCGTTTTTATAGGTTACCAATACGTTTATACGGCCCAGGTTACTGTAGTAGCGGCACTCGCCCTCCAGCTTGCCGTTGGTGTAATTCTCGTATTTGTTCAGGCGGCCGTTTTGGTCAAGCTCTATACACAAGCCATCAAGGTTGCCGTCTTTATACTCTTCCACGCTCTTCAACATTCCGTTTTGGTGGAAGATTTGCCACGTCCCGGTCTTTTTATTGTCGATGTACCGGCCTGTGCCGTTAAGGCTGTTGATTTTCTCGTTCCACAAGCCCTGTTTGCGGCCTGTAGCGTCTGTTTTGTTGGTGTCGGCAGGTGTTTGCGCCGATAGTGATAATGATAGGAATAGAAATGCTAATACTACTAACTGTTTCATAGTGGTTTAATATTGAAATGGTACTAAGCGGGCAAATTTAGAAGATTTTGTGGATTGATGGCAATTATCGTTCCAAGCAAAGAGTACCCACCCCCTGCCCCCTCCCTATAAATAGGGAGGGGATTAATAAAAAACATTTGCTTTTTCTATTGACATTAAGCCCCTCCGGGGCTAATCAAATGCATTTCTTGTTAGTTGCTTTTCTCATACAACGGCAATGCCAGTTCTTCGGCAATGGTTGTGGCAAGTTGTTTACCCTCGTTGCTAAAGGGCCAATAATATAACGATTTAATTTGGTGGTCTTTCTGTATTTCGCTAATAGCCTCCAGCATAGTTTTGCGCGACAGCCCCTGTTTTCTGAATTCGGGCAATACATATATGGAGCATAGGTAAATAGCGGTGTACTCTTGTCCGGGGATTGTTTCCAAAAGTAATTGGCGCTCGCTGATAATTCCTTCTAAAAACTCGTACATAACTTTAGCTGTTGTAGGCACAAGCAATAACCAGAGAATAGGCCCATCTTCATTCGCCACTTCCGACATCGTTGCCGGATGAATATCCTGCAAACGCTTCATCTCTTCCGGTGTAACCGTTATCTGGTCATCGTCTTCGCGGGTGCCAAAAAAGTTGACCACCAAATCTAACATGCGTTGGTAATTTTTCATGTGTCCCGGGTTGATAGGGCAAATATGGCAATTTTACTTTGATGGCAATGGCTGTACGGTATCTACAAACTTAGCCAGCAACGAATCGTTGCGCATGGCTTGCTTTATAGCATCTATGGTAGTAGCAGGAAGTGTTGGTGTACGACTGATAATATCAACGCCCTCAGGTGTAAACGGTGTTTTAGAAAACCAGCTTACTGCCCATTGTCCGTTAGGGTCCATTAACCGTATTTCGCACTTGCTGGTGAATAGGCTTAACCACCCTTTTCCGCGCCAGGTAAAGGCATCGGGGTTGGTGGGGTCCATAGTATCGTAGCCGGTTATGGTTTTTTGCTTTCCCTTTTGGGTGTATTTAACCACATCCAACAATTGTTCTTTTCCCCTGCGTTGTATCAGCGTGTAGTTAAGTGTAGGGTTTAACTTATCGCCCTTTAGCCACAGTGGCAGGTTGGTTTGCACAATAAACCACGTGCCTACAATTATATGAAAGGTAATAGCATTCATGTTGATGGAGTTAATGGAGAAACACTATTGCCGGAAAGATGTTCACCGTTGCTATTTCTTCTCTGTAGCAATATGGTTGTAGCTTATCACCCTGCTTAATTTCCAAACCCCATTTTCTAGTAACCAAATGTGGGTAAAATGGGCTGTGCTGGTTTGTTTTTTTACATTATCAGGCCCAACTTCGTAAAAGCGGTGTTTACCTGTTTGCACTGCACCATACAAAACATCATTATTCTCCAGTGGAAATACCTGCATACTGCCTGCAACCAGTTCACGGCTGGCCTTGTAATCCGATTTGCAAAGGCCGGTTTTAATGCTTGCAATAAAGGCATCTTTAGAATTTGTCAGCCCCGATTTATCGTGGTAAAATTCAAAGGTATCGCTTACCAGTTTTTCAAATTGGGTTATGTCGCAGGTGTTAAACCCTATGGTAAATAAAAGGCTATCATTAGTTTTGATGGTTTTGTATAATGCAGCTGTTGTATCAACCTGCGCTGTTGAGGCAAGAAAAGACAACAGCATGACAATAAGCACAACTCCTTTTTTCATTGGGATAATTTAGGTACGGTCTGTACACCGCCGAATGATTAAGCGCTAATATAGTTATTGGTATAAGG
>JBIPNX010000344.1:0-3230 GCA_044378145.1 Flavobacteriales bacterium
ATAACGTAACACTTATTGTTACCAACTCTGACGGGTGTACCGATACGTTTAATGTTGTGGTTACCGTTATAGAACTACCTGTATTTGTACCTAACGTATTTACCCCAAATGCCGATGGCTTTAACGATTTTCTGGTGTTTGCAGCTTTAGAGCAATTCCCTGAAAGTAAACTCTGGGTATACAACCGTTGGGGTAATTTACTCTACACCAGCAACGATTATAAAAACGATTGGGATGGCGATAATGCTACTGATGGTGTGTACTATTTCATACTCGAAGTAAACCATCCATCGGGTGTTAAAAAGCACCACGGTACTGTAACTATATTGGGAAGTAAGTAGACTAAAAAACTCCCCCGCCCTTTGGGCACCCCCTCTTAGAGGGGATCTTAAAAAATAAAAAATCCCGCTGATGGCGGGATTTTTTTTAGTGTGATAGCTTAGATTTATGCTTTGCTTTCTACAAAATACATTTCAATTTCGCCTTTGTTTTTTGCCTGTATTTTCCCCCTGTACACACAGGCAAATTTGTCTTTTACCAACTCATATGTGCTGCCCGAGATATTAATTTTTCCTTCCTCGCCACTGCTTTCCATCCTCGATGCGATATTTACCGTATCGCCCCAAATATCATAGGCAAACTTGCGTATGCCCACAATCCCTGCAATAATAGGCCCCGTATTAATACCTATACGTATTTCCCAGTACTCCTCTTTAATCTTTTTACGGTCTTTACGCATTTGCACCATAAAGTCGCGAATCTCTATTGCAGCAGCAACTACAGCAGCAGCATCGTTACTGTTTTGTGCAGGCACACCCGATGCACACATATACGCATCGCCAATGGTTTTAATTTTCTCTAAGCCGTGGCGGCCAATAATCTCATCAAATTTGCGGAAACAAAAGTCAATTTCGGCTACCAGCTTATCCGGGCTATAGGTTTCGGCATACTGAGTAAAGTTTTTAAAATCGGTAAAGAGTACTGTAACCTCTGAATAATACCGTGGCGATGCCTTGCCAAATTTCTTAAGCTCTTCTGCCGTTTCTGCAGGTAAAATATTCAGTAGCAGTTCTTCTGAACGTTCTTTTTCCTGGGCAATAATGCGGTTTTTCTCGGCCAGCTCATTAGCTGTTTTTTGTTTCTCTTTATAGCTTCGGTAGATAAAGAAAGCTATAATACCCAGAATAATAAATGCTGCAATGAAGAGGTTTCGCACAACAATCTGATGTTGAATCTCAATCTCGCTTTCCTGTTCTTTAAGTTTAATCTTATTCTCTTTAATCTGTAGTTCAAGTTTACTAGTCTCCAACTCTTTACTCAAACCTGCATTTTCTTTTTTACTGCTGTCTAAAGCACCACCCAGCAGCTTTAGCTCCCCTTCCTGGTTAAGCAGGTCCTTTTCTTTCGCTGATAAGTCTTTAATCTTACCCTCTAGCTCTTTATTCTTATTTGCTATCTCACCATTCAATGAAGTTATCTGGTGAGTATCGTCTATTTTCTGTTTGGTAATATTAAACTGGTTCTTATAATAGCTTGCCTGGTCTTTATCTCCAAGTGCAGAGTGCACTAATGAGAGGTTATAATAACTCATGGCCAGGCCACTAATATATTTAAGCTGTAGCGATAACTTTTGAGCCTGCTCAAAACTTTTAAGTGCTTTTTTGGGCTTAGAAAGAAAATATTTCCTGCCAAGGGTGTTTAGCAGGTCTACCCTATGGGTATCGCTTGGTGTTTTAGGCAATACTCTTTCCAAACTGTCTATCAGACGCTTGTTTTGAGCGGTAACAGGCAGTGCAAAAGCAAAAATTAGTACTATAATAGCAACAAAAAACCTCATTTAGCAGTACAATATGATTGGCTAAATTAAGTAACGATTTTTGTTTTGTAAGATATTTAGTAATATTCGGGCTTGAAATTGTTAAAAAAGTAACACACAGTTAGTATGGAGTACGAAAGGCTATATGCCGACATGATGTTAAAATTGAAGGAAGGCCTATCGCCAAAGCTCTATTATCATGGGGTTCACCATACTATTGATGTGCTTTCATCCCTAACCCAAATCTCCAGGCAAGAGAATGTTAGCGGTGAACAACTTCTTTTGCTTAAAACAGCTGCGCTGTTGCACGACTCAGGTTTTACCGAAACCTATACCGACCATGAGGAAGCAGGATGCCGCATAACACGCCAAATGCTACCCAGCTATGGTTATTCTGACGAGGATATAGAGATTATCTGCGGTATGATAATGGCCACTAAAATACCACAAACACCTGATAATAAGCTTGAAGAGATAATTTGCGATGCCGACCTTGACTATTTAGGCCGCGACGATTTTTACCCTATTTCGCATAGCTTATTTAAAGAACTTGTATTCAGGGGGGTATTAAACGACGAAAACGAGTGGAATAAAATACAGGTAAGGTTTCTTACTACCCACCATTACTTTACCGCTACCTGCCAAAACCAGCGCGAGGCTAATAAGCAACTGCGTATTGAGGAGATTAAGAAGATTGTGGTCTAAATATCTACTTTAAACTCTGTTTAAAATTCTATTATCAAACAAGTCTTTTTAGCATTGTGAAACGAGTTTTTTTGAGGAAAACTTTGTTGGCACAATTTTTACGCATTCAAATATAGAGCCCTGCATTAAAGTAATTTAGGAACTAATGAAGAAGATATTAATCATTTTGTTGATTAACGCAATTGTGCCCTGTTTAAATATAGCTATGGGCCAAACATTGCAATATTATAAAGGCCCAATTGTGCGCGATACTATGGTACTTAACGGAGCCGATAATATCCCGGATATAACGGGTTTGTTCCCCGGTAAAAGGGCTGCTATTGTGGCCAACCAAACATCGGTAGTGCGCACCCAATACAATACTTATACCCACCTGGTAGATACCCTTGTATACCTTGGTGTGCCCATTGTAAAGATTTTTGCCCCCGAGCATGGCTTTAGGGGCATGGGCGATGCAGGCGAACATATCAAGGATAGCATTGATGCCAAAACCGGGAAGAAAATAATATCGCTGTATGGTAAAAATGCCAAACCTGACTCTGCTGCACTGGCAGATGTTGACTATGTGATTTTTGATATACAAGACGTTGGTGCAAGGTTTTATACCTACATAAGCACACTTACCGATATGATGTATGCCTGTGCTAAATACAATAAGGAATTATTGATACTGGACAGGCCCAACCCGAATGGTTTTTATGTTGATGGT
>JBIPNX010000345.1:0-3229 GCA_044378145.1 Flavobacteriales bacterium
CTTAAAAAAATAATATTGCATACCTTTGCAACTTGTATTTAAATTGTATGAAAAAACTTTACATAGTATTACTAGCTCTTATAGGTCTTTCTTTAGATGTTAATGCACAATGCGGTTTAGCCACGCCTGACCAGTCGTGTACAGTTAGCCCGGCATATCCTAAAACCTGCCCCGACGATAATTTGCCTGATGGTATGGCAGGGCAGTTTTATACTACCGATATTACCATGTGGTTTCCTCAGGTGTTTTTTGAGCCCAGTGCAGGCTTAGATGTAACCATGAATACAGTTACTATTAACGCCGTATCGGGTATGCCTTTTGGTTTTACCTGGACAGCTAATCCAACTACAGTTACCCCATCGCAAAACGAGTTTGCCGCTATCCGCATTTGCGGCACACCTTTCAATGCCGGCGATTATACCGTTACAATAAGTATAACGGTACAAGCAACGGCCTTTGGTATATCGCAAACCGTTAACCAAAACATACCTATAGCATTGCGTATAAACCCATCTACTGCAGGCAACGTAGCTTTTACTATTAATAATCCATCGGGCTGTACCCCGCTGCCTTCGGCTTTTACTACCAACTTCCCTTCAAACGGAAACCCCGGCTATAGCTACCTTTGGGATTTAGGCAATGGTTTCTCAACAATACAGGAAACAATTCCTCCGGTAGATTATACCGCTCCGGGCTCTAACGATACTTTTTATGTAATAGAGCATACCGTTACTATAGATACAGTTGGCTATTACTTATCTGCCGTGCAGGTTACCAACGTTAGCTGTACTGATAACCCCGGCAACAACCCCGATGCTTATATACGTATTTTTAATGGTTTAGGCCAGGAGGTATACAACACCAGCAGCAGCACAATTCAAGGCAACCCACCATTTAACTGGACACTGAATATTCCGCTTACCCAACCACCTTATCAAATCCAAATATGGGATCAGGATGGCGGTTTGTTAGGTGCTGATGATAATTGTTCTGATGGTTCAGAAGGTAGTAATGCAGGTATTACACTTGTAATACCAAGCGGCAGCGGCACCATTACTCAAATAGGTAGCACCGGCGGCTTAATCCTAAACTATACAATAGACCACCCGGTAATAGAAATTACAGGCAGCGATACCATTTTTGTTTACCCTAATCCCGTCGATCCTTTGGTATCGGGCGATGTTAGCTTTTGCCCCGGCACAACCGGTGCACAGTTAATGTCAACACTTGAATATCAATACCAATGGTACAGGGCCGATACGTTACAGCCAAATGCTACACAGCAAGTATTTTACGCTACACAGCCGGGCCACTATGTGGTTCAGGTAACCAACCAGTTTGGTTGCAGCGCCTCTAGCGATACTACCTATGTTACCCAATATCCATCGCCACAATTGCCAGCTATATTCTATGCCGCAGGTTATGTGCAAACCGATTTAACTACACCTCCTTTTAACCTGCAATGGTTTTACGAAGGCTTTGAATTTGCTGGCCAAACAGGCCAAATGTGTTACCCAATATTTGATGGTATGTATTTCGTAAGGGCTGAAAATAGCTATGGCTGCTACTCTTACAGCGATACCATTGAAGTTACCAAGGTTAGTGTTAACGAACTAGCAAATAATACGCTGAATTTTAACATATTACCCAACCCTGCAACCGGTAGTGCTACAGTTTTTGTAGATGGTACTACAACCGGCCCTGTTGACCTTATTATTTATAACGTAATGGGTTCAATTGTATCTCAAAAACAATTGAATATAAATAAGGGTGTTGTAAGTAAGCATGCTGAAACTATTGATATTAGCAGTTTGTCGCAGGGTATCTACAATGCAACCTTTAGGTTTGGCACTCAACAAAAAGTATTGAAATTATTTGTTTATTAATATTTTTCAATATCTTTAAAGAACTAAACCTATGAAGTTGTTGAATGAAAATAAATACTCAATATAAACAGATAAACTATGGTACTATCATAGATAGTAGTCAGGAAGTTTATTGTGTTTTTGATATTGAGAAAAATATAATTTCATTTAATAATGAGTGGAAAAAGCTAACGGGCATAGACCTGTCTGTTACAGATAGTGCCAGCTTTTTGTCAATCCTGTTTTCTGATAAAGACATTAAAAATTTTACACGTCATTTTGATAAGGCTGTAAGTGAGAATGTTATAACCAAAAGCGAGTTTCGGATTCGCCATGGTAAAATGGCTTTTCATACTATCTCTTATAGCCTTATATACGATGGTAAATCAACGGTTTTTCTTTCGGGCCGGGTAGCCACATCAGATAAACGGTTGAGCCGCTTACGTGCCCTTATTGCTGAACATACAACTTTGGGTGCTTGGAAGTATGATTTGACAGATAGCTCCCTCACCTGGACAATTGGCACCTACGCCATATTAGAGGCCGACGGTACTACTAAAATTACCCCTGAAACATTATTAGATATTTGTCATCCTGATTTTTTAGAAGTTCTTTCTGAAAAATATTACAAGCTAATTGAACATGGCGAAGAATTTGACATAGAAGTAATATTGCTTAAAATGCGCAGCGGGAGCGAAATGTGGGCAAAAATATCAGGCTATGCATACTTTGACGAGGCTGGTAAAATAGAACGGGTGTATGGAATTGTACAGGATATTGATAAGTATAAAAGGGCAGAGATTAATATAACCAGTGAAAAACAAAAGGCACAAATATATCTTGATATTGCCCGTGTTATAATTGTTGTTCTTAAGCCTGACCAAACAGTTGAGTTAATTAATAAAGCCGGTTGCGAAATACTGGAGTATGATGAGGAAGAAATTATAGGCCGGAATTGGTTTGATACCGTAGTGCCCGATTCTATGGCCGATATTTTAAAAGAGTCGTATAATAATTTTATTTCAGGCGACAGGCACAACGACCACTCTGCATTCGAAAACCCAATAAAAACCAAAACAGGCAAAATACGCTACATATCTTGGAAAAATTCAATATTAAGAGATAAAGAAGGTAATATTATAGCATCTATAAGCTCTGGCGAGGATATTACTGAAAAGAAAATAGCCGAAAAAAACCTTAAGATAGAGCAGGAGCGCTACCAGTTGGCATTGCAAGGTGTAGCAGCAGGCGTTTGGGGTTTTTTTAATTTCAGGGAAGAGAAGCTTTACGTATCACCCAAGTACCTGGAATTAGTTGGCCGAAAATATGAGGAACGTGCATATACACTTGCCGAACTTGAATCG
>JBIPNX010000347.1:0-3223 GCA_044378145.1 Flavobacteriales bacterium
CTTAGTGCTGTAGGATTGGCCATTTCAATTTATGTTCCTATATGGAGAATTGAACTAAGTGCACCTCAATATCCTGAAGGATTAGTAATGCTTATTTATGCAAATAAGCTAGGGGGCGATGTTGATATTATTAATGGGCTGAATCACTATATAGGTATGCAAACATTGCATGCAGAAAATTTCATTGAGTTTACGTTACTGCCTTATATAATAGGCACTTACGCAATGTTAACATTTTTTGCAGCAATAATTGGCCGTAAAAAAATACTTAATTTACTGTTCATATTATTTATAATATTTGGTGTTGTTGCAATGGCTGATTTCTGGCGGTGGGAATATAATTATGGACATAATTTAGATCCAAATGCTGCAATTATAGTACCAGATATGTCATATCAACCACCGTTGATAGGCTATAAGCAATTATTAAATTTTGGAGCATACTCAATTCCTGATAAGGGAGGTTGGCTATTTATTGCTAGTGGTATATTAATGGCTCTAGCTGTATTTTATGAATATAGATTACATAGGAAATTTATGAAAATGACAAAAAAAACAGCGGTTATGCTATTGGCTATTACAGCTATGTCTTTTGTAGCATGTAAACCAGCAGGACCTGAACCCATAATACTAAACAAAGATAATTGCGACCATTGCAAAATGACAATTTCTGATGGGAAAACAGCTGCTGAATTGATTTCTAAAAAAGGAAGGGTTTATAAATTTGATGATATGCGCTGTTTACTTGATTACAAAGTAGAAAAAAAGCAAGTAGAATTTGAAGGAATTTATGTGAATGATTATTTGGCAGACAATGTATTAATACCCGCAGAAAACGCATTTTACATCAAATCAGAACAGATAAAAAGCCCAATGAATGGGAATATAGCGGCATTTAAAACCAAAGAAGATGCTAACAAGTATGCAGCAAAATTTGGTGTTACTGTTTTAGATTGGAAAGCCATAAATAACTAATGCGTAAATATATCTTAATGCTTTTTTGCTTTATTTGTATACACTGTTATGCAAAGCAAATAAATGTTGGGGTAAAGCGCCAGTATAAAAAACTTACAACTGCAATTAACGTTGCTACTGTTGGCGATACCATAATTGTTGATGGTGGTTTTTATAGCGAAGGAAATATAGTAATTGATAAGGCTATTTGCTTATTAGGGATAGGTCTTCCGGTAATAGATGGTAATAAAAAAACAGAAGTGTTTTCTGTTAAGTCATCTGATGTTTGTATTAAAGGTTTTAAAATACAGCGTTCAGGTTATTCCACTTTAGATGACCCCTGCGGAATTAAAGTATACAATGCTAACAATGTTGTAATTGAAGGTAATATTATTTACGATAATTATTTTGGCATATACATTCAATATGGTAAGCACTGTATCATAAAAAACAACAAAATAATTGCATTTGGTGTTGAAGAGCAGCAAATTGGTAACGGTATACACTGTTGGAAATCTGATAGTTTGCAAATTATCGGGAATGATGTATCGGGCCACCGTGATGGGATTTATTTCGAATTTGTAACACACTCAATAATATGGCGCAATATATCGCACGGCAACTTGCGTTATGGCTTGCATTTTATGTTTTCCAATAACGATTCATATATCACAAATGTATTTAGTGGCAATGGCGCCGGTGTGGCTGTAATGTATACCAATAACGTTGTAATGATTAACAATAAATTTGAGCAGAATTGGGGCGATGCAGCATACGGTCTCTTACTCAAAGATATCTCAGACAGCTACATATCCGGTAATCAATTTATACAGAACACATCAGGTATATATATGGAGGGGACAAACCGTATACTTGTAGAAAAAAATTTATTTGAAGGAAACGGCTGGGGTATGAAAATACAGGCCAGTTGTATGGATAATGTAATAAACAAGAATAATTTTATTGCCAATACATTTGATGTTAGCACCAACGGTACACTTGTGTTAAATAATTTTAACAACAACTATTGGGACCGTTACGAAGGGTATGATTTAAATAAGGATAACATTGGCGATGTACCCTATCACCCGTTAAGTATTTTTTCTGTAATAGTAGAGAATAATTCATCGGCTATGCTGTTATACCGGAGTTTTATTGTAACGCTGCTCGATAAAACAGAGAAAGTAATACCAAGCCTTACACCCGATAATTTTATTGATAATACCCCTATGATGAGCAGTTGGCCTATATGATAGAGATTAAAAACATATCAAAACAGTTCGGAAAATTTAAGGCACTTGATAATGTGAGCCTTAGCTTAGATAAAGGCGAGTGTATTGCCCTTATCGGACCTAACGGTTGCGGGAAAACAACCCTTATAAAGAATATTCTGGGCATGGTATTGCCTTCGCAAGGCGATATTTTTTATAACGGCAAATGCACCAGGAACGATTATATGTACCGTCAACACATTGGGTATATGCCACAAATTGGCAGGTATCCCGAAAATATGAGCATCGGGCAGGTAATAGAAATAATTAAAAGCATAAGGCATTCTAAAGAGGAGTTAGATGAAACTTTAATAGACTCGTTTCAGCTAAAAGGTATGTTCAATAAAAAAATGAATACGCTAAGTGGCGGTACTACGCAAAAAGTAAGTGCAGTTTTGGCCTTTTTATTTAATCCTGATGTATTGATATTGGATGAGCCCACTGCGGGTTTAGACCCAATTGCATCCGAAATATTAAAAGATAAGATAATAGCCGAAAAACAAAAGGGCAAGCTAATACTAATAACATCGCATCTGCTAAGCGAATTGGATGATTTAATTACCAGACTTGTGTTTATGCAAGATGGAAATGTGTTGTTTAATAAATCCATAGAGCAACTTAAGTTAGAGACCGGTGAGGAGAAAATATCTAAGGCTATTACTAACATTTTAAAAAGTAAGCAGCGTGATTAAGATTGTAAAATTTGTTACTCTAGATATTATCAAAAATAAAATAGTGTTGCTGTACACCATTTTATTATCGGTGTTTTCTTGGAGTAGCTTTAGTTTAGAAGATAGTAGTACTAAAGGTATTTTAACACTATTAAGCATAGTGCTACTTACTGTTCCTCTTGTATCTGTTTTATTTTCAACAATATACATATATAGAAGCTTTGAGTTTATAGAATTACTTGTAAGTCAACCCATAAAGCGAAGTAAAATATGGATCAGCATATTTCTTGGTCTTTCTATAAGTTTTGTTTGCGCATTTTTAATTGG
>JBIPNX010000346.1:0-3223 GCA_044378145.1 Flavobacteriales bacterium
AACGCCTTAGAGTTTAATGCTGATATAGTTGATAAACGCTACCGCTTTTATTAGTAGGTATGAGAATATAGAAAAAGCCCTGTCTGCAAGACGGGGCTTTTTTATTTAAAACAAATAACAATTTAACAGGGTAAGCGTTATAGGCTAACATTAATTATAAAACCCCATTTTGCGGCGTCGGGCTTATGCGCTATATTTGCCGCCAATTCTAATTGTGAACACAAATATTGTTATTATACCAACCTACAACGAGAAGGAAAATATAGAGCTTATAATAAAGGCTGTATTTTCTCAAAAAGTTGCGTTTGATATATTGATAGTTGACGATTCATCGCCCGATGGAACGGCAGACATTGTCAGGAATCTCCAAAATACCTACCCCGGACGATTGCATTTAGAAGTAAGGCAAGGCAAGCAAGGCCTTGGCACTGCATATATACATGGCTTTAAATGGGCCCTTACCCATGGTTATGAGTATGTATTTGAAATGGATGCAGACTTCTCTCATAACCCATCCGATTTAGAGCGCTTGCTATTAGCCTGCACCGAAATGGGCGCACAACTATCTATTGGGTCGCGTTATGTAAAAGATGGCAAGGTAGAGAACTGGCCCTTGGAACGCCGCTTAATGTCGTACTTCGCATCGGTATATGTGCGTATTGTGTTAGGCATTAGCATACGCGATACCACTGCCGGATTTGTTTGCTACCACCGCAGTGTACTGGAGAAAATTGAACTGGATAAAGTTCAGTTTTTAGGCTACGCCTTTCAAATAGAAATGAAATACCGCGCCATTAAAAAGCTGGTGCCTATAATAGAAGTGCCCATCACTTTTAAAGACCGTGAGCTGGGCCACTCTAAAATGAGTGTTAAGATTTTTAAAGAAGCCTTTTGGGGCGTAATTAAAATGAAGGGTATTAAATAACCCTATTTCTGCATTTCAAATTCGTCAAACACTAATCCGGTTAGCACATCGTAAGCTTTTGCCGTTAGCTTTTTACCCTTTATTTCAAATTGCATAAAATGGCCTTTGTGGTAACGCATAGCGGTTAAGTCGCCTGCACAATCGCCCGGTGTCCAGTTAGGTTCTAAAATACCGCCGCCACCTGCAGTTATAGATATAAAACCATTAGGAATATCGGGATAATGATGAATATCGGTACGATATTGTTCTAAAACATTGCCATTACCATCGTAAGGTTGTAAACGCTCGTAGGTATGGGCGTGCCCATTCAGCACAAAATCTACATTGTATTGCGCAAATATGGGGTATAGCGCTATAACGTTAGCCTCGTTGCTTTTGTAGGTGCAGGTACGGCCCGGGTGGTGCAGGCTAACAATAATCCAATCGTAATGGCCTTGTGCCTGTTGCAGGTCGTTAATTAACCATGCTTTTTGCTCAGCATAGTTATAAAAGTCGCCACTCTTAGAATCTAACGTTATAAAGTGAGCGTTCTGGTAATCGTAGCTGTAGTAATGCTCGTTGTTTGGCAGTTTCCATTCCATGCAAAAATTCAGGTCCGGGTTTACGCCCCAGTCGTGGTTACCCAATGCCGGGTAAAATGGAATGTTAGAAAAAGCGTAGGCAAAGGGGCCAAACAGGTACTCATCGTACTTGCTGCTTTCACCTAGCGGATAAACAATATCGCCAAGGGCAGTAATAAAATCGGGGTGCTTGGGTAATGCTAAAATCTGGGCAGCTGTTACCTGGGGGAAACCATCGTCGTAAGGGTTGCGGCCAACATCGCCAAAGGCAAGAAAGTTAAAGCCCGTAGAAGTATCGGTACGTTGTACATCAATAAAATTAAGCTCGCTGTTATCAAGCATAATATTATCGTTATACACAGTGTATTTATAACGTTGGCCTTGCAGCAAGCCGGTTAATGTTACGGTATGCGTAAACGTGCCATCAGGGTTTTTAAACGTCTTACCGCTTTTATCCACATTAACCTGGTTAATACCATACATTACATGGCAATTATTGGTTTGTATGTTGGTTTTCCAGATAACAGAAGCGCTATCGGCCCATACATTTTGAAGGTACGGCCTGCGTATTATTTTTAGCTTTGAGGTATCTTTTACACAAGCGCTAAGCGAGGTAATAAGTAAAAGGGGAAGAAGCCTGAAAATCATAAATACTAAATATTATGCAAGATACAATTTTACCTTGCCTTATGTTTTAAATACAGATTGCGGGTATATTATTTTTGATAGGTACAAACCTTCTGCCGGTGCTGAATCTCCCGCTTCGGAACGTTCCAAACTATTCACCACTTCTTTAAAACCTTCCATGCTCAGTTTGCCACGGCCTACTTCCAGCAATGTGCCCACAACGGCTCTTACCATGTTGCGTAAAAAACGGTTAGCCGAGATAGTAAAAACCAGCATATCTTCTTTCTCCTCCCATTGTGCAAGAGTAACATCGCACAGGGTTGTTTTAACATCAGTATGGGCTTTACTAAAAGCTTTAAAGTCTTTTATAGTAAGCAATACAGCGGCGGCCTTATTCATTGCATCAATATCTAAAGCGCCAAAATAGTAATAAGCAAGCCCTTGCGTAAATGGGTTTTTCTCCCGCACTATTTTATACTCGTACACCCGTTGGGTAGCTGAAAAGCGGGCGTGGACAACAGGGTTTACCTCTATAATTTCTTTTATAGCAATATCCGGGGAAATAAACTTATTCAGCTTATAAACCAGTTCTGCTGTATCGGGTATTCCTTGTTCAAAATCAAAATGAGCGTAATAATCGGAAGCATGTACGCCTGTATCTGTACGGCCACAGCCTACAATTTCGGTTTGCTGCCTGATGATTAATGATAGGGATTTCTCCAGTTCGGCCTGCACGGTAGGCGCATTCGGCTGGACCTGCCAACCATTATAATTTGTACCCTTGTATGCTAAACGAATAAAGTAGCGTGGCATAAGCCACAAAGATAGGGGCTATTTTACAAAAGCTAACGGGCCAACCAAGCCAGAGTACTCTTTTATATCCAGCTTAATAGAACCAACCAGTACATCGGCCTGCAAGCGTAAGGGCAAATGGTTAACATCATCGCTCAACCAAATGGTCATTTTGCTTTTGTCGTTAAACACGCGGCCCTTTTGCAATACAGGTTTTAGCTTAATGCAACGCACCTTGCCAAACTTGGTATGGATAACATCTTTACCCATGTATTTAAACATAAAAGGCCATACCTCCTCATCAAAAAAAGTTTCAATG
>JBIPNX010000348.1:0-3217 GCA_044378145.1 Flavobacteriales bacterium
GGAAAGCTAAACCTTATAAAAAATAAAATAGCCCAAACCAATTTTGAATTAGACTATACCATACGCGATAATAGAAATAACCTAATGGTGGCCTTTAACAATTTATTGTTGTATGAAAAACTACTATTAGCCCAAGAAAGTTTGGTTATAAACCTGCAACAATTGTTTGATGCTGAACAGCTACGCTTTAGCAATGGCGAGAGTACCTTGTTTTTAATAAACACCCGAGAGAGCAACCTTATAAACGGCCAAATAAAACTGGCCGAATTAAAAGCTAAATACGCCATAGCTAAAGCCACCATAAAATGGCAGGCAGGCCTAAGAAACTGGCAATAAATAAAACTAAAACAATCTAAAAAAAGAAAGCCCCTAATTGGGGCTTTTTAATTTTCTGAGGTTTCGAGCGGATTCGAACCGCTGTAGCAGCTTTTGCAGAGCTGAGCCTAGCCACTCGGCCACGAAACCTGACTAGTTGGCGGCAAAAATAGCAAAAAAAGCTAATCGCCGGCTAATTATCTTTAAAATGTGAATAGAACGGGGTACTACGCAGCCTGATCTCCGTGCTTTTCCAGCTCTACAAAAAACAGCAGGCATTCTTTGCACAGGCAGTCTATGTAGTTTAAACGGAGCTGTTTTAGCGTTTGGCGGCTAAGGTGGATTTCCTCATCGCACCAGCAATGGTCGTGCACCACACACGAAAATACCTGCCCACAGCGCGGGCATTTTTTTTCTACAGTATGTTGAGGATTTTGAGACATTATAACACAACAGTTACTTTTTGAACTACCCCTGCAATAGGCGGCTTATGCTTACTAACGGTAACCTGTAAGTTGGTAATACCTATATTGTTATACTCAACGCTGTTCTTAATACGTTGCGCCAAATGTTCTAACAGGCTTGATGGGTACTTCATTTCTTTTTCTACTAAATGGTATATAGCCACATAGTCTACCGTATCAGCAATATCATCGGTCTGTTGGGCTTGGGTAGTATCGGCCTCAAAGCTCAGGTCAACCGTAAACAGGTTGCCCTTTACACGCTCATCGGGGTACAGGCCATGAAAAGCCTTAAATTCCATTCCCTCAAGTTTAATAACAGCCATTGCAATGCATTTTAACAGTAAACTCAGTATATAAAAAATACCGGCCTAAAATGTTTAACCCAGGGTAGTAATAGCGCGGTTTACGCGGGCAAGTGTTTCGTCTTTGCCTAGTATCTCGGCAACATCAAACATGCCCGGCCCCTGCCCTAACCCTGTTACCGATAAACGGAACAGTGGAAGCATAGCGCCTATCTTCAAGGCTTTTTCCTCTAAAAAGGTGTTAAAAGCCGCCTGAATGTTATCGTGAGTAAAGTCTGCAACGCCTTCAAACTTAGCTGCCAGTTCTTTTAACAGGCCAGCCGCATCGGCATTCCATTTCTTTTGCACGGTACCTTCATCATACTTATCAGGTGCCTGAAAGAAGAACCACGAGTTATCCCAAAAATCGGATACAAAGGTAGAGCGCTCCTTAGCCATGCCGCAAATGCGGGCCAGCGTTTCCATAGGCGGGTTAACGCCTTTGGCGTTAAGCTCAGGTAAATATTGTTTTGCTAGTTCAGCATTATCAATAGCACGCAAATATTGCTGGTTAAACCACTTGGTTTTCTCAGGGTCGAACTTAGCGCCCGACTTGCTTACACGCTCTAAAGAGAATGCTTCGCATAACTCAGCCAGGGTAAAAATCTCTTGTTGGGTGCCGGGGTTCCAGCCCAATAGGGCCAACATGTTTACAAATGCATCAGGAAAGTAACCACGCTCGCGGTAGCCGCTGCTTTGCTCACCCGTTGTTGGATCTACCCAGTTTAAGGGGAACACGGGGAAACCTAAACGGTCGCCATCGCGCTTGCTTAGCTTGCCATTGCCATCGGGCTTTAATAAAAGCGGAAGGTGAGCAAACTGAGGCATAACATCTTCCCAGCCTAAATAACGGTATAGCAATACGTGCAATGGGGCCGATGGTAACCATTCCTCGCCACGTATTACGTGGGTTACCTGCATCAGGTAATCGTCTACTATATTGGCTAAGTGGTAGGTAGGCATGCCATCGCTCTTAAACAGGACTTTATCGTCCATATTAGAGGTGTGTACCATAACCCAACCACGGATAATATCGTGAAAGCGCACCTCTTCGGCACGGGGTAGTTTTATGCGGATAACATACTCATCACCTGCTTCTAAACGACGTTTAACCTCGTCTTCGGGCAGGGTAATAGAGTTTTTCATGTTCATGCGCGTAACAGCATTGTACGCCGACGAAACAGCCTTGGCTGCTTCTAACTTCTCACGCATTTCTGTTAACTCCTCACTGGTATCAAAAGCATAATACGCATGGCCTGCCTCTACCAGCTGCATAGCATACTGGCGGTACATTGCCTTGCGCTCACTTTGGCGGTAAGGTGCATGGGGGCCATCGCCAAAACCAATACCTTCATTAGGCTCTATGCCACACCATTTAAGGGCGTTGATGATATAGTCCTCAGCACCCGGCACAAAGCGGCCCTGGTCGGTATCTTCAACACGAAGGATAAAATCGCCACCGTGTTTTTTGACAAATAAATAATTATATAAAGCTGTGCGAACGCCACCCATATGTAAAGGCCCTGTAGGGCTTGGGGCAAAACGTACACGTACTCTGCGGTTTTCCATTCTAGGTTAAATATTCATTGCTATTTGCGCTGCCATGCTAACATATTCGTCAGGGGCAACAGTAACACGCGGCTTAGAAAAGTTCATATCGTCAAGCGTGTTTATGGGGATTAAATGCACATGGGCATGAGGCACTTCAAGGCCTATTACCGATATGCCAATGCGGTTGCACGGCACTACTTTTTCTACAGCCTTAGCTACCTTTTTGCTGAATAACCAAAGTGCAGCAAGTGTCTCATCGTCAAGGTCGTAAATATAATCTACCTCCTTTTTAGGTACTACCAGCGTATGGCCTTTGGCAACGGGGTTAATGTCTAAAAAGGCTATAAAATTATCGTCTTCAGCTACTTTGTAGCAGGGAATCTCTCCGCGTATAATTTTGCTGAATATGGTCATTACAGCGTTATTTCCAATACCTCAAATTGTATTTTGCCGGCAGGAACTGTTATGTCAGCTTTCTCACCTTTCTTCTTACCCAACAAGCCTTTAGCAATAGGCGATGTAACCGAAATTTTACCGGCTTTCATA
>JBIPNX010000350.1:0-3195 GCA_044378145.1 Flavobacteriales bacterium
AAGAAGATGAGCCCGAGTTGGCCGACTTTAAAAAAGTATTTATCAATGCCCGCATACTGGAAGAAGACGGCGAAAAATGGCCCTTTAACGAAGGCTGCCTAAGCATTCCTAAAATACGCGAAGACATTAACCGCCACGAAGAGATTGTTATAGAATACTACGACGAGAACTTTAAAAAGCATAAAGAAACCTATAGCGGAATGGCTGCGCGTGTTATTCAGCACGAATACGACCATATAGAAGGTATATTGTTTGTTGACCATTTAAGTCCGCTGCGCAAGCGCTTACTATCGGGCAAGCTCAGTGATATATCTAAAGGCAATGTAGATGTTGATTACCGAATGAAGTTTCCGGTTCTTAAAAAACGCTAATGCCTAAACTGCTTTCCTTAATCCTTAGCTTTATGTCTTTGGCTTTGTGTGCGCAACCGCCCACAACCGAAGATGATTTTTTTAAGTATTACGGGCCTCCGGGAAGCAGCACCTATACCAGTTTTACCGATGCGTTTAAAGACGCTAAAAAAGGCATTGTTTACAAACTAAAGACCGACCAGCCTGCTCCTAAAAAACTGGATAAGCTGGCCGAACTGACCAGCCTGCAAATACTTAGCATCAGCAACAACTACATCAGCAACCTGCCTGCCAATATTGGCAACCTGAACAGCCTGGTATATTTTAAATCAGAAAACAACCCGCTTAAAACCCTGCCTGCCACGGTATCGGGTTGGAACAACCTTCTCTATTTGAAATTATACAATACCGAGATTGATACCCTGCCTAAAGATATTGGTGGCTTTGGCCGCTTAAAAGAATTTGAATGGCTGGGCAACAAAGGCGATACCGTTAAACTTCCACAGGAAATTAAATACTGGCGCGCACTAAAAAGCCTGAGCATACAAAAGGTGGTGCTTGATACTTTACCCAATACCATAACACTGTTAAGCGAGCTTACCGAACTAAAACTGGATAGCTGCGGCCTAAACGTACTACCACACTTTTGGGGCGAGTATAAAGGCAAAGTAGTTGGGTTTGAAAAACTGGAAAGCCTATCCGTATCGGGCAACAACCTTAGCAGCCTGCCCCCTACCCTTTGGTATTGCCGCAAGTTGCGTGTGCTAGACCTTAGCGACAATAAACTAACCGCTCTGCCCGATGATATATGCCGCTTAAGCGCTTTGGAAATACTAGACCTTCGAGGCAATAGCTTTTCTCCTTACCAACTGGCTGTGCTAAAAGGTTTGTTGCCTAACTGCCGCATTATGTACTAACTAGCACCTTTCGGTTTTATTTGTACATTTGCTCTTTATATTTAGTCTAAATAATGGCAGATACTTCGCAGACCCTCGATACACTATTATTAAACCAAAAAGCCCGTATAGTTGAATATACTGATGATTTAGTATCGCAGCATTTATTAGAAATGGGCTGCCTGCCTGGTTACGAAATTTACATTAACAACATTGCGCCCCTGGGCGACCCTATATCAGTAGTTATAGCAGGTAACATAATAAGCATGCGTAAAAATGACGCAGCCTGCGTATTAGTAACCCCACTTAATTAAATAAATGGCAGAGGGCGGTAACAAAACGGTTAAGGTAGCATTGGCGGGTAACCCCAACAATGGCAAGTCTACCCTGTTTAATGCCCTTACCGGCCTGTTTCAAAAAACGGGCAACTTCCCGGGTGTTACCGTTGAGAAAAAAGTAGGCTCTACCCGTGTTTTCAGCCACGAGAAGCAACGTACCCTTAATGTTGAAATAGTCGACTTACCCGGCATATACAGCCTTTATCCAAAATCTCTTGATGAGAACGAGGCCTTTAAAGTGCTGTGCGACCCGGAGAATGCTGACCATCCTGATTTAATTATTGTTGTTGGCGATGCCTCTAACCTACGCCGCAGCCTGTTACTATGCACACAGATTATTGACCTGCGCATGCCGGTTATACTGGCGCTTAATATGATTGATGTTGCCGAAAAAAACGGCATTGTTATAGATAAGGAAAAACTGGCCGAGAAATTAGGCATTGAAGTATTTGAAGTAAACGCACGCGAAGGCAAAGGAGTTGACCAACTGAAAAAGCAACTGACCCGTACTGCGCTTTACCCTAAAACCGATTTTTTACAATTCAGCAAGTACTGCCCCGATTTATTAACCGAGGTGCAAAAGCAGGTTACCTGCAACTCTCCATACTCGGCGTTTCAGGTAGTAAAGCATATCGATTTAATACCTTACTTTCAGGCAAGGCCCGACCTGCAAGGCCGCATCAGGAAGCTGATAGACCTGCACAAGCCCGATATTAAAGACATCATTCTTACCGAAACACTAGAGCGCTACGACAAGATTGACAAACTGGTAAACAGCCTGCAAACTGTTACCGAAGTAGAAAGGCCTGAGGTAAGCATATCAGAACGTATTGACAAAGTTCTTACGCATAAGTTTTGGGGCTTTATCATTTTTGCGGCTATTATGCTGGTGGTGTTCCAATCCATCTTTGCATGGTCGGCCTACCCAATGGATTTAATAGACAGTTCATTTGGACAACTGTCAGATTGGTTAAACACAACCATGCCTCCGGGTATTTTTACCGATTTGGTAGTGGGCGGGTTAATCCCCGGCCTTAGCGGGGTGCTTATGTTTATTCCACAAATAGCTATACTATTCGGGTTTATAGCCATACTGGAAGATACCGGCTACATGGCCCGCGTATCGTTCATTATGGATAGACTGCTCAGCCGCTTTGGCTTAAACGGACGTTCGGTTATTCCGCTTATCAGTGGCATGGCCTGCGCGGTTCCGGCTATCATGTCGGCACGTACCATCAGCAACCGTAAAGAGCGTTTAATAACCATATTGGTAACCCCATTAATGAGCTGCTCGGCACGCCTGCCAGTTTACACATTAATGATTGCATTGGTTATCCCATCAACCAAAATATTCGGTTTTATAAACCTGCAGGGGCTTACATTCTTTGCCCTGTATATGTTGGGCTTTGTTGCAGCTATTACAACAGCGTTATTACTTAAGTATATTATCCGCAGCAAAGAACGCAGCGTATTTATAATGGAAATGCCCATTTACCGTACCCCAAAGATTAAAACGGTAGTACTTACCATGTACAACAAGGCCAAGGTTTTTGTTACCGATGCCGGTTTGATTATTGTGGCTATATCTATTGTATTATGGGTTGCATCATC
>JBIPNX010000351.1:0-3190 GCA_044378145.1 Flavobacteriales bacterium
GCCCTGCAGGCACAGAAACTCAATCCATTTATTAGTACTCGTCCTGATACTGATGTTTATTATGTAGATGGCACAAAAGTATCGTATAGAGAAAGCAACCGCATTGACGGTGAATTTATTGTCTGGCTAAAGAAAGGTGCCGACATTAATAAAGTGGCTACCAAACTGGGTTTAATAGTAAAACAAAAACTTACAGTTGATTATGATTTGTATTTACTTATAGACCCAGCATATAACTGGAATACAATTACTTATTTAAAACAAGACAGTGATGTATTAATTGCCCAGTATAATCATAGTGTGCAGCTTCGCGCTACCGTTCCTAACGATGCATCGTTTACCAACCAATACTCGCTACGCAACACAGGCCAAAATGGCGGTACAGCAGGGGCTGATATTGATGCTACTCTTGCTTGGGATATTACCACAGGAGGTTTAACCACTGCAGGTGATACCATTGTAGTAGCCGTTATTGATGGTGGGTTCCAACTTAATCACCCTGATCTAACACAAAATATTTTCCGTAACTGGGGCGAGATTGCCGGCAATAATATTGACGATGACGGCAACGGCTATGTTGATGATATTAACGGCTGGGATGCTTTTGGTAATGATGGTGGCATACCATCAGACCAGCACGGCACCCACGTATCGGGTATTATAGGTGCGCGTGGCAATAACGGTATTGGCGTATCAGGTGTAAACTGGGCTGCCAAGGTTATGACTATTGCAGGCTCATCGGGCAACGAGGCAACTGTTGTAACAGCTTACGGCTATGCTGCTAAGATGCGTAAATTATATAACCAGACCGGAGGCGTAAAAGGCGCTTATGTGGTTTCTACCAATTCATCGTTTGGTGTTGACCTGGGCGACCCAGGCGATTATCCGATATGGTGTGCTTTTTACGATACCTTAGGTGCTGTTGGTATTCTAAGCGCAGGAGCTACTGCTAATGCTAACTACAACGTAGATACCCAGGGCGATATTCCTACAGCTTGTGTAAGCAACTTCTTAGTTACGGTAACCAACACTACTAATACTGATGCTAAAAATGGCAGTTGCGGCTATGGTTTAACAACTATAGACTTAGGCTCGCCCGGAACCAATACCTACTCTACCGTTACAAACAGCGGTTATGCAAACTTAACAGGTACATCTATGGCTACCCCACACGTAGCAGGTGTAATAGGTTTAATGTATGCAGCAGCTTGCCCTGAACTTATTGATGCAAGTAAAACTACACCCAACGTTGTTGCTACCTTAATGAAACAATACCTGCTAGACGGTACTGACCCTATTGCTTCTATGGCTGGCATTACTGTTACCGGAGGACGCTTAAATGCTTACAACGCTCTACTAAACGTACAAACATACCCATGCGACCCTAATAGCCCGCCAACAGCGGCTTTTGCAGCAGGTAGCGCATCGGGCTGTGCACCGTTGGTTGTATCATTCAACAACAACTCATCATTTAATGCCGATACCTACCAATGGTATTTCCCAGGTGGTGTTCCATCACAATCAACTGACGAAGACCCTGTAGTTACCTATAATTCGTTGGGCCAATTCAGTGTTAAACTTATAGCTTACAACCAGTTTGGTTCTGATACAATTGAGCTAATTAACTATGTGGATGTAAATACTAACGGTACAGTTACCGTTTATACCGAAGACTTTGATGGTGCAAGCTTAAATGCCATAGGCTGGTCTACCGTTAACCCTGACGGTGAAAACACATGGGAACTGGCTACAGTTGCCGGTAACTCTCCGGGTACCCAAGCTGCCCGTGTTAACATATTCCAAAATCAGGCTAATATTGGTGAGCGTGATGGCTTAATTTCTCCATCGTACGACTTTAGTAACAATACTGATTTTATGCTCTACTTTGAGCATGCCCACCGTCGACGTGTTACCAGCGTGCGCGATTCTATGATTATATATGTTTCTACCGATGGTGGCAACACCTTCCCTACCCGTGTATTCGCTCGTGCTGAAAATGGCCAGGGCAGTTTTGCTACAGCGGGCACATTAACAAGCAACTTTGTACCTGCCACCAGCGACGACTGGTGCTTAACCGGTAACGTTGGTACGGCTTGCTTATCGGTTGACCTTAGCCAGTTTGATGGGCAACCCAACGTTAAGCTTAAGTTTGAAGTGTATAACAGCGGTGGTAATAACATATACCTTGATAATGTGGAGCTAAGGGCAACTTGCGCTGCACCTGTGGCCTTAGCGCCTGTTTCACAATTCTCGGCAGCTAGCGGAGTGTGCTTAAAAGACACTGTACAGTTTACCGATTTAAGCCTGAATGTACCTACGCAGTGGACATGGATATTTGAAGGCGGAAGCCCTGCAACATCTACACAGCAAAACCCTGAGGTTATATATAATAATGCCGGTACTTACGATGTTACCCTGATTACCGAAAACAGCCAGGGAGATGACACTCTTGTATTAGCCAATTATATTACCGTTTACCCATTGCCTGCGGCGCCAACTATTACTGACAATGCTGGCACCTTAACATCATCTCCTGCCGCTGCATACCAATGGAATGATGCCAATGGACCAATCAATGGAGCTAACCAGCAAAGCTATACTCCGGCACAAGGTGGTATTTACACCGTAACCATTACCGATGCTAATGGATGTAAAGCTACCTCTAACCCATTTTTAGTAGGTATTAATGAAATACCAGGCATATCAGGTATTAACATCTACCCTAACCCCGCTACTGATAATCTGTTTATTGCCATTACCACTAACCAGAAGAAGGTTCTTAGCGTAGATATGCTAAATACCATGGGCCAGCTTGTTTGGTCGCACACGGGTATTGCTGTAAATGGAAACACTATTATAGAAGCACCTTTAACCAACCTTGCTAAAGGGGTTTACTTTTTACGCATTAACCAAACTGCTAATTATAAGGTAGTAGTTAAGTAAAAGTGCACGACTTAAAGAAATTAGACAACCCTGTATGGCACTCGTTAAACGAGACGCATGCAGGGTTTGCTATTACATACAATAACCTGCTTTGCTACAGGCCCGATGTTTGCCCCTTTGGTGGCTATATTGGCGATAACAACATTGCCAATGGTATTGATGAGTATGCTAAGTTGGGCGGCGATTTCTTTGTTGTAGGCGAAAAGCCTTTATTCCCAACCAATGTAGAGTTGCAATTTGAATTGGT
>JBIPNX010000352.1:0-3183 GCA_044378145.1 Flavobacteriales bacterium
TGGCCGATAAGTTCAACACCCTGCAAATGGGCATTGTAAGCTCTGAGCGTGTGTTTAAGGTACTTGATACCAACGACATTATTGAGAATACCCACAAGCATACAACAGATACCATAAAAGGCGACATCAGCTTTAAAGATGTATGGTTTGCCTATAATGATGAAGACTGGGTATTGAAAGGTGTATCGTTTGATGTCAAGGCCGGCCAAACCATTGCCATTGTTGGTGCAACGGGTGCGGGCAAAACATCGGTAATAAGCCTGCTGGGTCGTTTTTACGAGTATAACCAAGGCAGCATATCCATTGATGGGGTAGACCTGCGTGATTATGATACTGCAGTGCTGCGCAAGCACGTGGGTATTGTACTGCAAGATGTGTTCCTGTTCTCAGACAGTATTGCCAACAACATTACCATAGGTAAGGATAATGTTACCAAAGCCCAGTTGCAAGAGGCCGCCCGCATGATTGGTGCCGAGCGCTTTATCAATAACCTTCCCGGCGATTTTGACTACAACGTTATGGAGCGTGGAGCCATGCTATCTGTTGGCCAGCGCCAGCTTATATCGTTCATGCGAGCCTACATACACAACCCGTCTATATTGATATTGGACGAGGCTACCTCATCGGTTGATACGGAGAGTGAGTTGATGATACAGGAGGCTTTAGGCAAGCTTACCCAGGGCCGCACTTCTATAGTTATTGCCCACCGTTTAGCTACGGTTCAAAAAGCCGATTATATCCTTGTATTTGACCATGGCCAGATTATTGAACACGGAACTCACCAAGGGTTACTGGGCCAAAACGGGCAGTACAAACGCCTGTTCGAGTTGCAGTTTAAAAATAACGAGAACGCAAACCGTTAATAGCGTTCTATCCGTTTAAGCGGGGCTTTTTGAATACGCGATACAACCATTGGTACCTTCTCAACAGTAACAGAACTGGTATCTAAACCAAAGCCGCGTTCTTCTGACAAGCTCAGCTTTTTCAACTCGGCATACACGTCCATTACTACTTTATCAAGGAAGGATAGGTTATTATCGTGCGACAGGTATTTCTCCAGCACAACAAAGCGGAAGTCGCCGGTAAGGCCCTCTTTTTTAAGGGATTCGTAACGGCTGGTAATATCCACTTCGCCTTGCCCTACCATGTTTTCCACCACCTGGCGGAATAGCAGGTTTATCTTGGGCTCTACGCGGAACCCAAGGCGGAAGTCGATACGGAACACATGTTCTTTGACAAGTTCAATTACCTTATACTCCATGGTATAGGGCGTATCCAGTACGTCAACGTGTATAAACCAATACACATCGGCGCGCTTAGGCTGCTTTTGGAATATAGAGTATATAATCTTCGTCTCAAGCTGGTTATCAAAGTTGGCGCTGGTAAGGTAAACCAGGTGGGTTGAGTTTTTAGGAACAGTTTCGTCGGCGCTTAATGCAGTAAGCATAGGTACGTACTTATCTATCTTCTCAAACTCTGTGTAGCGGTTTTTAATTTTGCGGGCCCTGTACCAAACATACATTATGGCAATAAGCGACGTTGCTATAACCAGTGTTACCCAACCACCGTGCATAAACTTAAGCAGGTTAGCTAACAAGAAGCTGCACTCAATAAATACAAATACAAGCAGCATAGGTATTACCAATGCAAACGGAACCTTACGCACATATTTAAGGTAGTGGTATAGTAGTACCGTTGTCATAAGCATGGTAACGGTTATAGAAAGCCCGTAAGCAGCCTCCATTGCCGACGATTCCTGGAAGTAAAGCGTAACAGCTATACAGCCTGCCCATAGCATGGTATTAATAGCCGGAATGTACAGCTGGCCTTTAAAATCGGTAGGGTACATAATACGCAACTTAGGCCAGAAGTTAAGGCGTATAGCTTCTGATATCAGCGTAAACGAGCCTGATATTAATGCCTGGCTGGCAATTACAGCAGCCATGGTGGCAATAATAATGCCTACAATTAAAAACTCAGGCGGTACCAGTTCGTAGAATGTACGGCGGTCGCCAAGGGCCTCTCCCTGATGTTGCAGTAACCATGCACCTTGTCCAAAATAGTTAAGCAGCAAGGTTATTTTAACAAACACCCACGATACCCTTATGTTATCTCGCCCGCAATGGCCAAGGTCGGAGTATAAAGCCTCGGCACCTGTAGTACAAAGAAATACAGCGCCCAACAGCCAAAAGCCTTCGGGGTGGTTTACCAATAAGTTATATGCGTAAGCAGGATTAACAGCATTTAAAATATCCCAATGGCCGTTAAGTTGCATAATACCCAGCACGCCGAGCATGCTAAACCATAAGAACATAATAGGCCCAAATGCCTTGCCAACAAAGCCGGTACCAAATTGTTGAATAATAAACAGGGCGGTTAAAATGCCTATTACAATAGGTATGGTTTGTATTTCGGGGTAACGTATTTGTAAACCTTCTATGGCTGATGATACGGATATAGGAGGAGTTATAATACCGTCGGCCAACAGGGCACTACCACCAATAATGGCAGGCCACATCAACCAGGGAATACGCCTTCTTACCAGTGCATAAAGGGAGAATATGCCACCCTCGCCTTTGTTATCGGCTCGTAGGGTAATAATAACGTACTTAATGGTAGTTTGCAGCGTAAGGGTCCAGAATACGCACGATATAGCGCCTAATACCACAGCCCGGGTAATGGTGGGCTCGTCTTTAAATATGGCGTTCATCACATACAGTGGTGATGTACCAATATCGCCATAGATAATACCAAGGGTTACCAGCAAGCCGGCGGCTGAAATTTTGTTAATGTGTGATTGGTGGTGTCTACTATCGCCCATCTTTATAATGAATAACTTGTATGTTGACCGAAAGGCATTGCTGTGCCGATTGCAGTAGCGTAAATAAGAGAGTTTTGCACCTTTCGTAAAATGTTGGCACAAAGGTAAACACAAAAATCAACGCTATGGTTTATAAAATGAAGGAAAATATTACACCAATCTAACATGCAAACTAAGTTTACTTTCCTAAGTCAATAACCTTTAAAACCTTTTTATCACTTGCTCCCCAATACTCCACTTTTACAGAACCATCGGCATAAAACATAAGCTTGGCAAAACCGGGTTGCTGGTCTTCAAAAAAGTCTTCTTTGTAGATGTCTACCTTTTTGTGCGATAGCTTACTGCCCGAGCCGCTCACAATA
>JBIPNX010000353.1:0-3165 GCA_044378145.1 Flavobacteriales bacterium
CAGGGCCTTACCAAGGTGCGTTGCTACATTGCCTGCACCTATTAAAACTGCCGTATGTATGCCGTTTTTCTTCATTGCTGCTCTTTATGCCTACCTTTGCACAATGGAATTGCGAATTGGTGACAAGGTAAGTTTTTTAAATGAACGTGGTAGCGGCAAAGTTACCCGTTTTATGCCTAATAACATGGCTATGGTTGAAACCGCAGACGGTTTTGAAATGCCATATCCCGTAAATGAGCTGGTACCCGAAAACTACGCGGCGGTTAAAACCATTACTGTTGCCCCGGTAGCTATGCCTACCGATAGCAAAGAGCAGGTGGTACAGCTTGCCGACGGCATCTACCTGTGCTTTTTACCTTCGGGCCTAAAAGAGCTTAGCGACAGCCGTTTTTCTGTGGCAGTATATAACAATACCAAGTTTGACATACTATTTAACCTGTTTGGAAAGAACGTAAGCGGGCACAACATTATCGGTACCGACCGTTTGCTGGCGGGCCGAAGCGTTATTATAGATACCCTGCCTATGGGTGGGCTTGATAAGTACTCGGGCGGGGTGTTTCAATGCCTGTTTTACAGCGGCAAGGTAGACGAGATTAAAGACCCCGAAAGCCTTGCTTACAAAGTTAAAACCGTTAAGCTGGTGGATAAGGCAAACTATAACCTGTTGGCCCACTTTAACGCCCCCGCAGTTGCTATTGCATTGTACCCACGCTCGGCAAATGCACCTAAAACCGATACCGATTATAGCCTGCAAGACCTTGCTGCAAACTTTGGCAAAGAGCCTGCAAAAGCTAAAAAGCCACAGCCCCAGGTTTACGAAATGGAGGTTGACCTGCATATAGAGGAGTTGCTTGACGATATGCGCAACCTTACCAATGGCGAGATGCTGGAGATACAACTAGCCCATGCCCGCAAAAAGCTGGAAGAAGCCGTTATACGCCGCTGCCGAAAGGTGGTTTTTATACACGGTGTTGGCAATGGCCGCCTTAAAACCGAAATTCGCAAAATGCTAACAGGTTACACCAGCCTTGAGTTTTTCGATGCCTCTCTATCCAAATACGGACAAGGCGCTACTGAAGTTAGATTAGGTAATGTTAGGTTGGCGTAGATATTATTCAAATCAAACAATACTATAATTTAAAGGAAAAAATTATGGATTGCTACCTTAACTTTGCCCTGTGAATATTATTAAAGTTGGAGAATTGTTAGGCCATAAAGGCCCTGTATATACTTTAGCAGAAAGTTTGCTGCCTATGCACATTTATAGTGGGGGTAGTGATGGACTTGCTGTTGAGTGGGATTTGACCACGATGGATGCAGGCGCTGTTATAGCCAAGGTTGATGGTGTTATCTACTGTATTACCCCTATTGGCGAACGCTTTATTGCCATTGGAACAGATAAAGGGGGCATCCACATTATAGACTTAGAGCTTAAAAAGGAAATTAAATACCTTCTTAATCATACCAACGGGGTGTTTGATATTTTGTATTTGCCTAAGCACAAAAAGTTTATTGCATTGGGTGGCGATGGGGCCTTCTCTGTTTGGGACAGCCAAACATATCTATGTGAAGCTACCATTAAGCTATGCGATGCCAAGCTGCGCAATACCGATATTGATACCACAGAAACTGAGATAGCCATAGCCTGTGGTGATAATACGGTACGGATATTTAACATTGATACATGGACAGAAACACATAGGTTAGATAACCATAACCTTAGTGTTAACTCTGTTAAATACCATCCAAACAGGCAGTTCCTGTTAACCGGCAGCCGCGATGCTCACTTAAATATTTACGATGTAAAGGGATATAATTTGTACAAATCTATCCCGGCACACAACTTTGCCATTTATAGTATTGCATTTAATAACGATGCATCTCTGTTTGCTACCGGCAGCCGCGATAAAACAGCTAAAATTTGGGATGCAGATACATTTGATATTAAACTGCGTATTAGCAAAGACAGCCACAACGCGCACATAAACTCAGTAAATAAAGTGCTGTGGCTTGATGATTATCTTATAACTACAGGAGACGATAGGGCTATATTTATTTGGAAAGTAGAATAGCTACTTATCCAATATTTCTTCATCTATCAAATCCAGAATTTTACTATCTACCTCTATATCAAATTTGCGTGCAAATAAATCAGTAGTTTCCTTAAATCTGTCAATGTTTTCTGCCTTAAAAACCACAGGATGCAAATCTCCTTCAAACCATTGAATATTGCGTAAATCGTTATTAATGCAAGTTTCAGCAAATTTTGAATTCAGCAAAATGGTTTGAACATACATTTCATCAGGAATGAGGGTATATTTAAAAAAGTTTTGATAGCGTTTATTATTCAAATGCTCGTGTAAAACAAATGCAGCAGCTTCATTCGAAATACTCCACCATGTTTTACTGCCAAATATTTCAAAGTCTGTAGGGATTTTTCGCCTTTTGGGTAACACGCGCGACCAATACAAAAGTTGTAACTCTAACCACCACCGCCTTTGCTTTATGTACTGATTGGATTTTTTTAGAAATGTCTTTATTGTAGGAATTAAAGCATCACTTATAAGCCTGTTATCTCCTAATTCGGGTATTGAGCGTACCTTGCCCGATATTTTAAAGTGATGCCGGTCTACTCTAAACCTTGTCCTGTCTGGTCCCCAAAAGTTATCGTATTCATAATTCATCCATTCTTTTGGATAAACAGGAAAAAAATCAAGATATTGCTTTCCTTTATTAAGTTCAAAAAAATTGCTTATTTCTTTATTGGATTTTATAGGATAATCTTGCCCGCTTATTAAGTTAACATATTCAAACTCTCTTTGTTTTTTAAACAATAGCTGCAAGCCATTAATCATACCTTTTACTATACCAAAACCATTGTGGGTGCCATCTTCTCGTTTACATAAAAACACATTGTTATATGCCTTTATACCATACTTCATTTCTTCGTAAAAGCCATTTTCGCAGGTTTTACTTATATGCAACACAATAGTATTATTGGGGGGTATTTAAACGGTTGATGAGCCGTAAGACTTGTGTGGAATTTTTATGGCATGTGATAATATATGCTAATCTCATATGTATATCAGATAACAACCTGAAGTGTTTAGTATTTTTCGTTGTCGGGATGAGAGGATTCGAACCTCCGACCCCCACGTCCCGAAC
>JBIPNX010000354.1:0-3160 GCA_044378145.1 Flavobacteriales bacterium
TTCATGTTTTACATGATGGAGGCCCTGAAAACATTTCAAAAGCACAAATTGAAGACCAGATTCGTATTTTAAATGAGGATTTCCGCCGTTTAAATGCTGATACATCAAACACCCCGCAACCATTTAAAGCTGTAGCTGCAGACTGTAATATTGAATTCCGCCTGGCAAACAAAGATCCACAAGGCAATTGCACCGATGGTATTGTGAGAATAAACACCCCTAAAACAAATAACGCCAGTGATAACAACGGAGCTAAAGGCGTTAGCTACTGGCCACGCAACCAGTACTTAAATGTTTGGGTTGTAAAAAGCATTGACGACGAAGGCTCTGGTGGTATAATTTTAGGTTATGCCCAGCTTCCGTTTTTTGGTGGAGCTGCTACCGACGGTGTAATGATTCGCCATGATTATATTGGCAGCATTGGAACTGCTGTATCACCTGCAGGCGGTGGCAACGGTATGGGCCGCACTGCAACACACGAAGTTGGCCACTGGTTAGGATTACGCCATATTTGGGGCGACCAAACCTGCGGTAGCGATGGTGTTGGCGACACCCCTGTTCATAATACAGCTAATGCAGGATGCCCTGCTTTCCCTAAAACAAATTCATGCAGCAATCCTGGTCCTAATGGCGAAATGTTTACTAACTACATGGACTATACCAATGGTAGCTGCCAAAATATATTTACTCTAGGCCAAAAGGCCATATTTGATGCTACTTTAACCTCTATTACCGTTAGGAAAAACCTTATACAGGCAGCTAACTTAACAGCCACCGGTGTAAATAATGATCCGCCAAACGTTTGCTCTCCAATTGCAGACTTTTCAGCTAACGAGTATATGATTTGTGCCGGCACACCGGTAACCTTTACCGATGGCAGCTGGAATGGTGCCCCTACCCAGTGGAGCTGGACATTTGCAGGTGGCTCTCCGGCAACATCTACAGCACAAAACCCAACGATTAACTACACTAACCCCGGTCTTTATGATGTTAGCTTAACTGTAACAAATAATCAGGGAAACAGCTCTACTACCAAAGTAGGTATTGTACGTGTTAGCTCAACCAGCGCTGAAGAAAACAACTGGATTTTTGTTGATGGCTTTGAGCAGGAAAATGAACCATTTGCCAATCGTTGGATTGTATTAAACAGCGGTGGTGGTAACTATAAATGGGATCGCTTTGCAGGTGCAGGTTACAACAACTGGTATTCTGCTAAAATGACAAATTATGGAAACACATCGGGTGACCTTGATGAGTTAATCAGCCCATCATTTAAACTAAACAATATCCCATCGCCAAGCCTTAAATTCAAGGTTTCGTATGCGCAAACTTCTTCCTCATCTGCCGATATCCTTAAAGTGTTTTTAAGTACCGATTGTGGTAAAACATGGACCGTACGTTATTCTAAAACAGGTGCAGCTTTATCTACAACAGGTATCAGCGGAAACACATTTACACCTAGCAATACAAGCCAATGGAGAGAAGAAACAGTTTCTATCCCATCAAGCATAGCTAATAAACCTAATGTTCGTATAAAATTCGCATTTACTTCAGGCGGTGGAAACAACCTGTATCTTGACGATATTAATATTAGCAGCCCAACAGGTATTAACGACCAAACTATTGCTGATAATTTAGGGCTGACTATATTTCCTAACCCATCGGCCGGTGATGTTACAGTATACTTTAATCTATTGAACAAAGCACGCACCGACATTCGTTTATACGACATTGTAGGTAAAGAAATTACCCCTGTTTTCACCGGTAATTTACAAAGTGGCTACAACCAGTTTACCATTAGCCGTGCACAGGTTCCTGCATCCGGTGTGTATTTATTACAAGTAATGGTAGATGGAAACCGCTTTACCAAGCGCATTATCTTTACAGAATAACATTAATTATTAAATGATATCCCAAGCCCCTGGCAATTATCGTCAGGGGCTTTTTTATACCCTATCCCCTATTTACTACCTTTGCACTAATGAAGAATATTTTAACATACATAGGCATTGGGGTATTATATGCGCTTTCTATACTGCCTATGTGGGTTCTTCACCGCTTATCCGATTTTCTTTACTTTCTGCTATACTACGTGTTTGGCTACCGTAAGGAGGTTGTACGCACAAATCTTAAGAATTCATTTCCTGCTAAAACCGATGCTGAACTTAAAGCAATAGAAAAGGGCTTTTACCATCACCTGTGTGATTTGGTTGTAGAAAGCCTTAAGGGTTTTACCATTTCAGAAAAAGAAATGCGCCGCAGGTTTACAATAGAGGGAGATGAAATCTTTGACCAATGCCTGGCAAAGAAAAAGCATGTTATTATGTTAGCTGCCCACTATAACAGTTGGGAGTGGGCCGGCATGTCTATGGGCTTACACCTTAAACACCCTAATTTTGGTATGTATAAGCCGGTAAACAACAAACCGTTGGAAGCAGCCTTATTAAAATCGCGCCAAAAATTCGGGTTACGTATGTTCCCTATGCGTGAGACTGCCGCTTATTTTGAAAAGTACAAAGACACGGAAATGGTTATGGCCTTTGTAGCTGACCAAACCCCAAGTAATATTGAAACTGCCCATTGGATAACCTTTCTTAACCAAGACACCCCATTTTTTCCGGGGCCTGAAAAGTTTGCCCGTATCTACGATTGCTCAATAATATATGCCGATGTTCAAAAAATTAGCCGCAGCCGTTACCATACTACATTTACCTTGTTGATGGAAGAACCATCGCAATACCCACTGCATGCTATTACAGAGGCTTATGCCCGTAAGCTGGAGCAAATATTGATTGATAAGCCTGATTATTGGCTTTGGTCGCATAAACGCTGGAAGCACAAACGCCCTTCGGGTGTTTAGCGCACAGCTTATAACCATCTTTAAATATAGTTTTCAACTATACGCTATACCCTACACCCTATACCCTAAATTTGTACCATGAAATTTGCTACAAAAGCCATTCACGCGGGGCAAGAGCCAGACCCAACTACGGGTGCCATTATGACCCCCATTTACCAAACATCTACGTACGTTCAATCTATAGAGCGTGATGATAAATACAAGACCTTTACCTATGCACGAGGCAAAAACCCTACCCGCAACGCTTTAGAGCAAAATATTGCCGCGCTGGAAAATTGTAAGCATGGCCTTTGTTTCTCT
>JBIPNX010000355.1:0-3159 GCA_044378145.1 Flavobacteriales bacterium
TAATTAAACGCGGAACAATGGTTAAGAACATTAAACTTACCGGCGACCCTCAGGAAATTGACTGCCGCGTTAATAAAATGGAAATAGTACTCCGCGCTGAGTTTTTGAAGAAGGCGTAGTAGCTAATAGCTTACAACTGATAGGTTTTTGGTGGCTTGGCTAGTATAAATCAGCCTTGATTTTTTCCTTTTTAAGCCAGGCAATAAGTTTAAGCCTTATCTCTTCTTTTTCGGTTGCGGTTATAGTTCTTTTAACAGACCAATGCCAATCTTCATGCGCCTCAAAAGCTATTAAAATAGTATATTCTGGTACGCCTGAAAATTCTGAAAATATCCTGCACATATTTCCCTTTTCTACATAATATACATAGCCCCATCGGCCAAAGTATTTTATTGAAAAACCTTCTTTATTGACAATCGTTTTTTCGTATCGGGCTATCTCCTTTTCAAGTGATTTCAAATAATCATTATTTGAAGAAGAGATTGTCTTATCCCAAAGCTGCTTTATAAATGAAATTAATTTCTTCATCCTAATAATTCATCTTAACCCTATACCCAAATGCACCTAAGGGCCTTGCCATTACTCCGCCAAAAGAATTACTCCACCTCAATATCATATTTATCAAGCAAGCCAATAATGCCCGTTATGCCAAACTTTGCCTTTTTAATGTGGTTTAGTTCAGGGTCTATAGAGTAGTGGAAGGAGGTGCGGAGGTCGGCCTTTTCCAGTATAGTATTATCAAATACGGCGCCGCTTAAATCGCAGTTGTCAAACAGCGCATTGGTAAGGTCAGACTGTGTAAAATCAACCTCTTGCAGGTTACAGTTTTTAAACCGGATACCCTTTAGTTTTAGGTTGTAAAACGATGCAATATTCAGCAGGCAATTATCAAAGCTAAACTCCAGCAAAAAAGGTGCGCAGGCGCCAAAATTCAACCCCATTAGCTTGCACCCTTTAAAGCTGACTGTCTTTAATGCCGTGGTGTTTAGCTGAGCCATGCTAAAATCGCAACTCTCAAAAGTGCAATCGATAAACGCGTAGCCCGATAAATCTAAATTAGCTAGTATGCAATTGCTGAATGTGCAATTTTCGTACTCGCCTTTTTCCAGTTCTTCGGTAGAAAAATTAATGCTTTTAAACTCCCTGTCTTCAACAAATACCTTACTCATTATCCAGGGTTTTTATCATTACAATATTGGTATAGGTATTATCATCCATAGGGAAAGGAACCGTGCCAATGGCGCGGTATCCTTGCCGTTCATAGAATGCAATCGCACGCGGGTTTTCGTCCCACACCTCCAGCCACACTTGCTTATGGCCTTTGGCGAGTGCGGTTTTTTCTACCTCGTTCATTAGGTTATAGCCAATGCCTTTGCCAAAAAACGCGTCTAACACATACAGCTTGCCCAACTCAGGCTCGGCAATATTACCAATAGGGCAGGGCCTGTTAAAGTCAATTTCGGCAACGCCAACAAGGTTTTCGTTAAGGGTGGCAACAATTATACTGTGTGGTTCGTTAACAATGGTGTTTTCTATGTACTGCGGAGCAAACCGCTTGCTAATGAAGCTGGCATACTCGTTAGATACCCCTTCGAACCCATACGTGGTAATGTAAACAGTTTGAAACAGGATTGATAACCGAAGAGCATCGGAAGGCACGGCAAACCTGTACTTAATTTCTTTTTCCATTTACCCCGTAAAGGTAATTATAGTAGTTTTGAAACAAACAGTATATCATGAAAATCCTTTTAACCGCGCTTTTTAGCATTGCACTCCTATCATTTACTGTTATGGTTGATAAGCCAACCATTGACAAAAGCGAAGCCCAAAAAGCCTATATATTTTTAAACCAGGTGCGCGCCAATGTTACTGCGTATGCCAAAGAACTAGAATTACCTGCCAACATAAAAATTAGCACCCACGCCTTGGTATGGAACGACACCCTTGCCAAGGTTGCCGAAACCAAAGCGCTGGACATGGCCACCCGCAACTACTTTAGCCATGTAGACCCCGACGGTGTTGGCATGAATTTTTACATTAACAAAGCAGGCTACAAGCTAAACGAGTACCAGCTGAAAACCAAAAGGCAAAACTCGTACGAGTCTATTTCTGCGGGTTATGATACCGGCGAAGAGGTTATCAAAAGCCTGATTATTGATACCTGGGACCCTGTTAACCTGGGCCACCGCAAACACCTGTTGGGTATGGAAGGCTGGGCCGGCACAACCGATATTGGTATTGGCTTTGCGCGTGGTACCGATGCCAACAAATTCCCGTCGTACGTAAGTATTATTATCGCTAAGCATTAAGCTATAAAACCAGCTCGGTAAACAACCGGTTTACGGTTTGTTCTAAGTCGTTGGTCATGCCCGGGTGCGGGCGCGATGTTTGTATGGCCGAGCTTCGAACCGCTGTTAACCAACGGAAACGCGAGGGAACATCTAACTTTGCAATAGGCCCGCAATTGGCGGCGCCCAGGGCTATTTTCTCAAACGATTCTAAATTCAGTTTTACCTGATTGATGTCCAACTCGTCAGAAAACGAGGCAAGGCGTTCCTCATTCAGCTGGTATTTTACCGCGATATATTTGGCGTTTTTACAAAAGAGGATAATGCCCACGTTAATGAACTCTTCCCTTTCAACAACAGGCAAAACGCGTATTACGGCATACTCATATAAGTATTTCTCTTGCATTTTGGGCTTCTTTTGTAAAAATTTCCGAATGGTTTAAACGGGTAATTAAAAATTGGTAATATGTTTCTTTTATCGCTTCGGGTGTTTCATCAACGTCTTCCCAATTAAGCCAATCAGCCGGTATAAGGTCAACTATTGCACGTATTTTATCCTCCGTTAAAACCTGTTTAAATTCAGCATTAACCTCGTCAAGCATGGTAGCTTGCGGCAACAACACATGGTCTTTAATTAACGCGAACGGGCTTTGAGCATGCTTCTCCCACGTTGTCCACGTATGGTGAAAGTACAGCGACGCGCCATGGTCTATCAGCCACAACTCTTTATGCCACATCAGCATATTGGTGTTTTTAAAGGTGCGGTCTATATTGGTAATAAAACCATCAAGCCACACAATAGCCGATGCCAGCTTTACATCAACGGTAGTAACCACAGGGTCGAATGTTATAGCGCCAGATAAAAAGTGCA
>JBIPNX010000507.1:0-3154 GCA_044378145.1 Flavobacteriales bacterium
GCACCACCTCCTTTGTTCGGATTGATGCAAAACATCTGTGTCCCGTGCCATTCCCAATACTAAAGCATCTGTAAACATGGAGACTATCAATCCGGTAACGAAACCTGGACCACAACCTACCTCAACGAGTTGATCGGTTTCAGGTATCCCAAGTCTTGGCAACAACTCTTTTGCAATAAGAGTGTCTGTGCTTAATGTAAAATGCCTATCCCTAATAGTGAATACTGGACGAGTTGCAGTAAATGGCTTATACTGTAGGATCTCAGACCTAGAGTAAGCTAAACTCAAACAACCGCTTCTGTTACTTGTCTTGAATACCAATACGAATGGTATCAACAGTAACCCATGCGCCTCCATCTTTCCGCTGCAATGAGAGCAGGTAAACGCCTGTTGCTACACCTGTAGTGCTGAACCAATGACTCCCCTTTAAAGCTTGAGTCTGTATCAAATGTCCAGCTATGTCCAGTAACTGTGCGTTGTAGGTGAACGAGTTGTCTAGTCCGTAGATCTTGAATCCTTGATTTCCAGTAGTAGGATTGGGATAAATTACAATCTCGGAGATTGAATTCTCCTCAATGCCCACTGTAGTAAGGTCGACCACAATGTAAACGGAGTCCTGATAAGTGTAGCAGGCATTGGTATCAGTAACTGTTACGTAGTAGTAGCCAGACTCTGTTGGGCTAGCCATAGGGTTGAAGATGGTAGGGTAATTTAAACCATCTGTTGGTGTCCAAGAACAGATGCTGCCACCATAAGCTTCAATCTGAACAGGTGTACCGAAAAACTCTGCGTACTCACTCGAACCAAGTGGAGCATTGACGTGGGCTCCTCCTTCACCAGTTAAGTCATATCCATTTCCTGTTACATCTGCCATTGTCATAGCATTCTGACCGTCTTCAAAATCCCAGAGTGCAACGGTATTCGCGTCAGCGGTTATAGATAGTGTGGATACATCAAAAAAGGAATTGTATCGAACAATGTCTGATATACGTACATCATCCGTGCGGCCTTGAAATGATGACTCATTGTTGTGATCGTTGTTGCCTATGACCGTATACGCTGAAAGGGAGGTAAAACCGCTTACGAATGAGGCAACCTCAACCCCATCAAAATACACTGTATTGATACTGTCTGTTGTATGATGTGTAAGTGCCAAATGATGCCATGCTCCGGTAACATCCTCTGTCAGTGTGATGTTTTCTACATGGGTTGTACCTCCAAGAGCACTCATTCTCACTTCAAGTTGCGTTGGGGTAAAAAAGTGCAGATGCACGCCATAACCTGCCGTTGACCCCAGCTGATCGAAGAGTTTACCCAGATCCTGTCCGCATGCATTGAATACCATTTCCAGCGTAAAGTCACTTTCATCCGGAATAACATTTCCTTCATAAACTGCCTTATCGCCATCACCGTCATTATAATACACTCCCGTCATATTTTCAGGAACCACACCGGGTTCGGGTGCTACAACTCGAATAAAAACCACATCAGAGAATGTCGGTGCGCATTCGCTTGAATCAGAAATCGCCACCGTGTACCATGTATCAACTTCGGGAGATGCCATAACGCTTATACCTGTTTCAGAACTGAGACCCAAAGAAGGGGACCAAGTACAAATTGCGCCACCGTTGGCCTCTATCATGACCGAACTACCCGCAACAACTACAATGGTATCCTGCGCAATTCCCTCTGGAATGGCAATGGCGTGTGCACCTCCTTGTCCGAGCAATAAATGCCCAGCCACACTATCTACGAAAACCATAGCATTCTGTCCGTCTTCAAACGACCATTTGGCCACGGCATGTTCGGTCATGGCCGGATAGATACTGGCAAGCAAAGGCTCATTTGCATACAGTACCGTATCTGAAATAATTATATCCTCTAAAAATCCATTGAACGATGCATTGGCGTTACTGTCAAATCCACCGAAAGTAATGGACGTATAAGGGGTTATGGGAGCCTGAAAAGGATCTGTAGGGAAACCATCTACCCAGATCTGGTTCATGGAATCTACCGCATTGTATGCATAGGTAAAATAACGCCAATCTGTATTCTGAAATGCGTAGCTTACACTATTGGTCTGTACACTACCTCCTGAGGCTTTCGTTCTTACTTCAAATCCCGAACTGGTGGCGGTAACTTCAAATCCTAATCCGACAGTACTGCCAAGAGCATCTATTATGCGCTCGGGGTTTGTCAATTCAGAATCACAGAGCCGATAGGTCAACTCTACTGTAAAACTGCCAGATGGAATGGCAAAGTTGGTTCTGGCCCGGTCGTTCACATTATCAGAAATATAGAACCCAGATGTGCCGGGCTCCCAATAAACCGGACCACCGCCTGGTGCCTGCTGCGCATTAGTGATGGTTGCCATTGCAACTAGGCCAAGTAATAGAACTGCCTTTAAAGGGTTTAGTAAAATCAATCTCATGGTTATTGGTTTAATTGTTAATCGAAGATTCAACTATTTGCTAACACACCGAATAACCTTTTAAGGTCAAAATCACTTGACCTGACAACCATTTATCGTAACTACAACTGGAGCGCAAAACATATTCACTTAAATAGAGCAGCGATCAAACACCTGTCCCGTGGCATTCCTAATAAGAGGATTGATGCAAAACACCTGTCCCGTGGCATTCCTAATAAGAGGATTGATGCAAAACACCTGTCCCGTGCCATTCCCGATAAAAGGATTGATGCAAAACATCTGTCCCGTGCCATTGCTTATAAACGGATTGAAGCAAAACACCTGTTCCGTGCCATTGCTTATAAACGGATTGAAGCAGAACATCTGTCCCGTGCCATTGCTTATAAACGGATTGATGCAAAACACCTGTCCCGCGCCATTCCTGATAAAAGGATTGAGGAAAAACAGATGTTTGGTACCAATAGAAAAGTTTTATACCTCCCTCAGGACGTAAATAGGTTACGTTATGCTGCTTTTGCTTTGGTGCATCATTCATTTCATGTTTCACTAAAACAAACACTATTATGGCAGAATGGAGTTATTTACAGAATCAGTTCGACAACAGCACCCAAGGCAGCTTTGCGCTGATGCTGGAACTAGGCAATGATCACATTGCCAAATTGGAGGCCCAACAGGTCGACCCCGACATTGCCGCCCTGCTGGCGCGCACGCAACCCCTTCAAG
>JBIPNX010000027.1:0-11587 GCA_044378145.1 Flavobacteriales bacterium
TCAAAATAGCGGTAACGGTCGAGGTCTGACGCGGCAAGGGCAGCATCATATGGGGTTAAATCAGATACAACTCCGGGGTTTTGATACACCCATGTACGGGTTATATCTGCTTGTTTATCAGCCTGTTTAAACGAGTAAAACAGGGGTAGTGCTATTAATAATAACGTCAAAAAACGCTTCATGGTCAGGTTATGATAGGTAACAAAAATAACATTTTAACAATGCAAATCATATACTTGGTAAAAAATGATTATCAGATGGGTGCGATGGGTTATTATGAGGGTAGGTTGAGGGGATAAGTGCTGGCTCAAGAAAAATTTTTCTAAATTATTTGGACGAATAAGATTTTTATCTACATTTGCAGCCCTAAACAATAGGGGGCATAGCTCAGCTGGTTCAGAGCATCTGCCTTACAAGCAGAGGGTCAGCGGTTCGAACCCGTTTGCCCCCACAATAAAAGGTCTAACACTAGTTAGGCCTTTTTTTGTTTCAGGCTGTTTTGTAATCAGTGCTTTATTTGGTAAATATATGATGAGTAGTTATGTTTGTAAAAAACATAAATTAATAACAATGAAAAAACTATTCCTTTTAGTGCTTGCCGTTGCTGCTATTGGCGCAACATCTTGTAAAAAATGTAAAGATTGTTCACAATCCGTAACTCAAAACGGTGTTAACATGGGTACACAAACTATTGGTGAGGTTTGTGACGACGACCTTAAAGAAATTGATGGTAAAACTATCACTCAAACTGTTCCGGATGGACAAGGTGGTACTATTTCTCAATCGGTAACCTATACCTGTAACTAGATAATTTCACCCACTATAAAGGTGCTGCCTCCTATGTAAATTGTATCATGCGGGGCAGCATTTTTTTTGGCTGCGTTGTAGGCCTTACGTGGAGTAGGGTAGGCCAGGCCTTTTAATCCGGCACCTATGGCAGTTTCGAAAAGCAGGTTGGCATCCAACGCCCTAGGAACATTCGCCTTACAGAAGTAATAGGTTGCATTACGGGGCAGCAACGGCAGTACTTTAGCCAAATCTTTATCGGCCACCACACCAAATACAATATGCAAATGCCCTTTGTTTAGTGCTTTTAGCTGGGCCATGGTTTGCTTTATCCCATCGTAGTTATGGCCGGTGTCGGCTATGGCAAGTGGCTTTTTGTTGATTATTTGCCAGCGGCCAAGTAAACCTGTAATGGTAACAACATTGGCTAACCCTTTCTTAACTGCGCTATCGGGTATAGAATATCCCTGCTTGCGTAGTTCTTCAACCGCTGCTAAAACGGTAGCTATATTCTTTTGCTGGTACTGACCTGTAAGCTCCGATGTATATTGCTTTGCCTCGCCTTTTTTCTTCTTAGCACTTACCTTAAGCACAGGCTTTTGTGCGGAGAAATCAGCCACTCCGGTTGTGTTATATTCTTTATCAGCAAATACTATAAGAGCATTGTTTCGCTGGGCTGTGTTAGCAAATACGGCTTTGGTTTCGGCATGGGTTTCACCAATAACAACAGGGGTGTTTGGCTTTATAATACCTGCTTTTTCAGTAGCTATTTTAGCCAGTGTATCGCCCAATAAATCAGTATGGTCATACCCAATATTGGTGATGATAGATAAGTCGGGGCTGATAACATTGGTGCTGTCTAGCCGCCCACCAAGCCCTGTTTCTATAACGGCAACATCTACCTTTTTTTCGGCAAAGTATTTAAATGCCATGGCAACCGTCAACTCAAAAAACGATGCGTCGATGTGGTTAAATTTAGACAGTTCATCTTCTACAAACTTTACCACATAAGCCTTAGAAATCATTTGCCCGTTTAGTCGGATACGCTCCCTGAAATCTTTAACATGCGGCGATGTGTAAAGGCCTGTTTTAGAACCTGCGCATTGTAAAATAGCCGCCAGGTAATGCGATGTTGAGCCCTTCCCGTTAGTACCCGCAATGTGTATGCTCTTGAATTTTTGTTCGGGGTTATAGAGAATACTAAGCAGGGCTTCGGTATTGCCTAAGCCGGGTTTTAAAGCGGCTGCTCCTATGCGGTGAAACACCGGCAGCCTGCTGTATAAATATTCTATTGTTTGCTTATATGTCAAAACAAAAAAATGCTTTTATTTTGCGGCAAAGGTAATCAACCTACTGCTTTATGTTTGAATTTAACAAACGAGACCGTATTGGTATTATTACACTATCCATATTATTGGTAGTGCTAATAGCAGCTAACTCTTTCTTATACCTTATTATCCCTGAAAAGAAATACGACTATAGTAAATACGAAGGATTGGTTTCTAAACAATCGGCCAATACAAATTACACCCCGGCTTATAATACAGGTATAAAAGATACCGTTCCAAAGACTGGGAATTACCCCGTAAGCAACTCTAATTCTATAGTAGTAGATATTAACGCGGCTGATTCTTTAGCATTGTTGGATATAAAAGGCATAGGTCCGGCTTTTGCATCGCGCATTATAAAATACCGAAACCTTTTGGGCGGCTTTGTAAAAAAGGAGCAGCTTTTAGAAGTGTACGGGTTTGATGCAGAACGGTACGATGAGGTTAAAGACCATGTTAAAATTGGTAAAGAGCATACGGTATTAAACCTGAACGATGTTTCTTTTAAAGAATTGAACAAGCACCCTTACGTTAGTTATGATCTGACAAAAGCCATTTTCAACCTCAAAAAAAAGTTAGGCACATTTAAAGCTGTTGATGATATTAAGCAAATAGATTTGGTAACTGACGAATTGTACAATAAACTTGCACCTTATCTTATTGTGCAATGATAGAACAACGTTTAAAAGAGGCAATACGCGATGTTGCCGATTTTCCAAAGCCCGGTATAATGTTTAAAGACATTACGCCAATCTTAAATGATAATACCCTGTGCGACGATATAGTTGACGAAACCGTTAAGCGGTTGCAAGGCATTAAAATAGATGCCATTGCGGGTATTGAAAGCCGTGGCTTTTTGTTTGGCTTTTTACTGGCACAAAAACTAAGGGTGCCTTTTATTCCTGTTCGCAAGGCAGGAAAGCTGCCTTACCAAACTATTTCATATACGTATGATTTAGAATACGGCACTGCTACTATTGAGGTGCATACCGATGCGCTTAAGCCGGGAGATAATGTACTTATTCACGATGATTTATTAGCTACAGGTGGTACAGCCGTTGCTGCTGCCGAATTGGTAAAACAACTGGGTGGTATTGTAGCCGGTTATAGTTTTATTGTAGAACTGGAATTTTTAAATGGCCGCGACAATTTGGTGCAATACACTGACAATGTGATTTCTTTAGTTGGCTTCTGATTTTTTGTTCTTTACTAAGGAGCTAAAATATGTTATTTGTCTGCGCAAAAAACAAAATAACCCTATCTTGCAAGCCTGTTTATATTCGGTCAAATTTTAAAAATGAAAAAGACACTAGTAACACTCGCTCTAACAGCTTTATTTACATCTGGCTTAGTCGCTCAGGATGTAACACAACGCACTTGTGGCACTGCGGATTATGTGAAAAACCTATCACAAACTAATCCTCAGTTTGCTGCTAACCGCAAAAACATTAACGACTTTACCAACGATTGGATTGCTAACAATGCAAACAACAAAGCAGGTGGAGTTATAACTATTCCGGTGGTTGTCCATGTAGTATGGAATACCAATGCCGAAAACATTTCTGACGCTCAGATTACCTCTCAAATAACTGCCCTTAACAAAGATTACCGCAGGTTAAATACCGATGCCGGTAATACCCCATCGGCATGGCAAGGCATTGCTGCCGATTGCGGTATTGAGTTTTGTTTAGCTACTGTTGATGGTAGCGGCAATGCTACCACAGGCATTACCCGCACCCAAACCAACATTACCACCTTTACCGATGATGCCGTTAAATTTACCAGCCAGGGTGGTGAAAACGCCTGGGACCGCAACAAATACCTAAACCTTTGGGTATGCGATTTAGGTTCGGGCTTGTTAGGTTACGCTATACCTCCGGGTGGCCCAGCCAATACCGATGGTGTTGTAATCCACTACAAATACTTTGGTACAACTGGTACTGCTACTGCACCTTTTAACAAAGGCCGTACCGCAACCCACGAAATTGGTCACTGGTTAAACCTTGAACATATTTGGGGCGACGATGGCAGCAGCTGCAGCGGTAGCGACCAGGTTAGCGACACGCCTAACCAGGCCGACGAAAACTACGGTTGTCCTTCATTCCCGCTTACTGATGCTTGTACTACAACATCGCCGGGCGTTATGTTTATGAACTACATGGACTATACCGATGATGGCTGTATGAACATGTTTACCAACGGACAAAAAACACGCATGCTGGCAGCCCTTAACGGCCCACGCTCTGCTATATTAAACTCTAACGGTTGCAGTGGTATTGTAGACCCGCCAACAGGCAATTGCGATACCTTATCTAACATATCAGGCGCTGATAACCTAGTAGTATACCTTGCACAGGATAACAACTCTAACCCAGCAGGTTACATTAGCGGTACTAACACCTATAATGATAATGCTAAGGCAGATAAATTCACTACCACAACAGGCATGAAAATAACCGGTGGCTTATTTGTATTTGGCCGCGCATACACTACCAACGCAAGCCGTAAAGTTACTGCTGCTGCTTGGGATGCTACAGGTACTTCAGGCGCTCCGGGCACTGAGCTGGTAAACAAAGATATTTTGATTAACAGCATTACAGAGGGTAACTTAACATCAGTTTCGTTTACTACTACGCCAAATGCCCCAACATCATTCTATATGGGTATCCGTTGGACAGGTTTAACATCTACCGACTCTGTTGCATTATACACTAACAGCGATGGCGAAAGCACCCCTAACACCGCATGGGAACGTTGGAGCGACAACACATGGTATGCTTACGATAACGCCAGCTCATGGGGCTTAAGCGTATCGCATGCTATATTCCCAATTCTTTGCCCTGTAGTACAAGGGGTTGAAGAAACCCAATGGGAAGGCGTTTCGGTATTCCCTAACCCTACCGATGGCAACATCAACGTGTACTTAAAACTTAAGACTAACGACGATGTAAACATCCGCGTATTTAATCCAATAGGCCAGTTAATAACAAGCCAAAACAGTACAAATACAAACGGTGGTACCTATAACTTCGACCTTAGCGGACAAGCCACAGGCTTATACTTTGTAGAGGTAAATGCAGGTAGCCTTACCAAAACATTTAAAATTGTAGTAACCAAATAGTACCTGAAACTATTGTTTATAAAAAGGCCCCTGAACAAGGGGCTTTTTTTGTTTGGTACCTTAAATAATGTACTTTGCACTGCACAAGTCGTTAAACTATATTGTGTTTACAACACTGCGAAATATTGCTATCAGTACTGTTGTGCTATTGTTGTTATTCAACACAGTAGGCAGTATTATTCTGCTGAAATTAAAAGAGCATGCTATTGAAGAAAATTTTGAGCATGCCCTTAAATCAGGCCAAATTCAAAGCAACCGTATAGTAAAATTTACCGCTGCCGATATTGCGAATGCGCATTGGGAAAACAGCCATGAGATTAAACTCAACGGTAAGTACTATGATTTGGTAAGTACCAAAAATGGAGGCGGAATAACTACCTACGAGTTTATTGCAGATGATGAAGAATCAACTCTGTTTGCCGAATATAATTCATTGCAAAAGCATGGTAGATCTAAGTCTTCAGTAGCATTCCCATTCCTTGTGTTTTATTATCAATCCAATACTACAAATTCATTTCATAATAAGGTTATTCAAACCATTGCAACAGCTACTGACGCATTGCACGATCAAAGTAGCCAACTGCCGCTATTTCAGCCACCAAAGTCGTAGCCGTGTTTCTATTTTATGAGGTTGTTTTCTCATAATTACTAATTCATAATTATACAACATGGTAAAAAAATATATTTTACCCATGCTGATGGTATGTTTGTATACATCAGTAATGGCTCAGTCTACTATTACGGTTTTAGATAATACCACACAACAGCCCATTAGCGGTGCGCTGGTATTTTATACTGTAGATAGTGACAATTCTAAATGGATAAACCCTGCCGATTTTAACCCCGGGTTATATCAGGATTATCTTAAAAATTACTCAAGCACCGATGCTAAGGGCGTTGCCAATACCAACTTTTTAGGTGCATCAGACAGGGTGTTTATTGCCCTGCCGGGTTACACCCCTTACGAAGCTACAGGTGCGGATATTTCAAAAGCAGATAAAATAGTTTACCTCTCTATAAAGGCATACAACCTGGGCGATGTAGTAGTATCGGCCAGCAGGTTTGAAGAAAACCGCGACGATGTGCCGCAGCGTACGCAGGTAATATCATCTAAATCCATAGCCTTTCAAAGCCAGCAAAATACCGCCGATTTATTGCAGCAAAGCGGCAATGTGTTGGTGCAAAAAAGCCAGCAGGGTGGGGGTAGCCCTTCTATCCGTGGTTTTGAAGCAAGCCGTGTATTAGCTGTTGTTGATGGGGTAAGGCTAAACAATGCCATATTCCGCGCCGGCCATTTGCAAAATGTACTGCGTATAGACAATACCATGCTTGATAAGGTAGAGCTTGTTTTCGGCCCCGGCTCTGTAGTTTATGGATCCGATGCGTTGGGTGGCGTTATGCACTTTTACACCAAAGACCCTTTGCTGGCTACTGATGGTAAACCTGTGGTAAAAGGTGGCGCTTTTGTTCGTTACTCTACAGCTAATAATGAAATGACAGGCCATGCCGATGTTAGCATTGGTTTGAAAAAGTGGGGCTTTATAACCGGCTTTACTTACTCTAAGTTTGGCGATTTAAGGCAAGGCGGTCAAGGGTACGACTCACTTACTTCTGTTTGGAAACGCAACGTATATGCCGACCGTATTAACGGAGTAGATACGGTTATGACTAACGACGACCCTAACGTGCAGGTTGGTGCCGGTTATTCGCAGTACGATATTATCCAAAAGGTGCTATTCCGCCCGAGCGAAAACTACCAGCACACACTTAACTTTCAGTTCTCTAATACATCCAATGTTCCCCGTTACGACAGGCTTACGGAGCTTGATGGAAACGGCGTACCTAAAAGTTCAGAATGGTATTATGGCCCTGAGCAACGTATGCTACTATCATACAAGCTGGATATTTTTAAAGCTAATAAAGCCTTTGATAATGGTCGCATAGTATTGGCTTTTCAGGATATAAAAGAGAGCCGCCACAACCGCAATTTTGGCGCACCTAACCGTACCTCTCGTAACGAGGAGGTAAAAGTGTACTCTTTAAACCTTGACTACCAAAAGCAACTGGGCAGCAGCAACGAGTTGCGTTATGGTGTAGAAGGTACATTCAACAATGTACAATCTACCGCTAAGCGTGTAAACATAAACACAGGGGCAGAGAGTGCACAAAGCACCCGTTACCCCGACGGGGGCAGCCAGTTTTTTACCGCTGCAGTATACGCTACCCACACTTGGGAAATCAGCAAAAAACTGATATTGAATGATGGCTTGCGCTTTAGCTATGTTGGGTTACGTTCTAAGTTTGTTGATACTACCTTTTTTCCATTCCCATTTATAGAGGCTAACCAGAATAATTATGCGGTTAGCTATAATTTAGGATTGGTTTATATGCCGGGTGCCGGGTTCCGTTTTGCAGCATTGGGTTCTACGGGTTTCCGCGCACCTAACGTAGACGATTTGACCAAGATATTTGATTCTGCACCGGGCATTGTAGTGTTACCCAACCCCGATTTAATGCCTGAATCAACTACCAATGCCGAGCTTACAATCTCTAAAACATTTAATAAGAGATTTACTATTGAGGCAAACGGGTATTATACTTGGGTACGTAACCAATTATCGGTAGGGGCTTCAACGTTTAATGGGCAGGATTCTATTATTTACGATGGAACGCTAAGCGCAGTGCGCACAATACAGAATAATGACAAAGCCTATATATATGGCGGTTACTTTGGTGTGCGTGGCGATATCACAAGCTACCTGGCACTTTCGGCGGCTATTAACTACACTTATGGCCGTGTTAAAAATACTAATGATGGTATTCCGCTTGACCACGTAGCCCCACTTTTTGGCCGTGTAGGTGTTATGCTTAACCTGAAAAAATTCCAGGCCGAAGCATACACACTCTTTAACGGTAAAAAGAAACTGGAAGACTACAGCAACAGTGGCGAGGATAACCTGCAATATGCTACCGTAGATGGTATGCCAGCATGGTACACCCTTAACCTGCGCGCGGCTTACCAGTTTAACAAATATGTGCAGCTACAGGTAGCTTTAGAAAATATACTCGACCGTAATTACCGCGTATTTGCATCGGGTATGAGTTCAGCAGGCCGCAACCTTATGGTCACCCTACGGGGTAATTTTTAAGCACGACACTATAGGATGAAAATAGAAAAATCCCTCAAGGTAGATACCAAGAGGGATTTGTATAAAAATTTAAAGCAGCTTAATATCCTGATAAATTAATCCAAACTAATGTGCCATCTTTCATTACAGGCACAAATTTGTAGGCCATATGACCATTATTAAATGTTGTTTGGATATAGTTCAAGCGCTCTGAGCCATCATGGTTATAAATATATATATCATTATAACCGTAGGTAGATTTAAATGAATAGGTATATACTTTTCCAATCTCTGGGTTTTCAGGCAAATGAAGGTCTATTTCATAACTCTCAACAAGGTTAAGCGAATAGACAATAAACTTATCATTAGATGCATAGTATATTCCATTATCATTAATATCAACAAACTGTGGCGAAGAATAGTCATTGCTACCAGTTGGTGCTTGCCATGAAGCATTACCGCTACCATCAGAGGTTAATACTTTGCCTGCACCTTCGTTGCCGCTAACCAGTTGGAATTCGCCTTGCACTAATAGTTTGCCGTTTGAGGCTGCGCCATTGTTGCCGGCAATTTTTAAACCTGTGCTGCCATTGTAAGTAATCCAGCCGTCGTTATAGTCAGCAAACGATCCGTCATCGGCAATAGTAATACCGCCACCTGTTGAGTTATCAATATTTGCATAAAGACGTGTATTAGCGCCGTATTGGCCAACAGGAATATCAAAAATATTGCTACCGCTACCACTAGGGGCATCTTGCCATGTAGCAAAACCATCAGCATCAGAGGTAAGTACTTTACCTGCACCTTGGTTGCCTGTTACAAAGCGAAGTGTACCATCAACTTGTAAGCTTGCTTGTGGGTCCCAGCTATTGATACCTATATTGCCATTGTGGCCTAGAATAGAACCACCGTCAAGGCCTAATTTAATACGGCCATAACTTTGGTCTTGTTGACCGATAACACCCATGGTGTATCCTTCGCCAACGTCCCAAATTTCAAAGTCGTCGCTTACGCGGATTTGTGGCGAGTTATTACCACCTTCAACATGTAGCCTAACTTGTGGGTCGTTTACTCCGATGCCAACATAGTCATTTTGGTAGTATATTTTGCTTCCGTTATTACCCCATTGACTGCTTGCAGCATCAGCCCAAGTTGCATTACCCCAATCATCGCTGGTAAGTACTTTTCCAGGTCCTTGGGTACCGTCTTCTAATTTAAATGAACCCACTACGTGGAAAGTAGATAACGGTTGAGTAGTACCTACACCAACGTTGCCGTTGTATATGGTCATACGCTCGCCACCGGCTTGAAAGAAGCTAACATCGTCGTCGCCGTCGTTATCGTTACCAATTAATAGTTTGGTGTCTTCACCACCTTCTCCATAGTAACGGATAAAGGCTTGGTCGCCACCGCCACCGTAATAATCGGCCGGGAAAGTAATACCTGCTGATGAGCTGTTACCGGGCTCTACCATTAAAGCACCACCCGCAACATGTAGTTTAGCACCAGGGTTATTTGTGCCAATACCAACATTGCCACCGGCATTATAAATATTGCTATTGTCAGTTACCCATTCAGAGCCATTCCATATTGGGGTTACACCTTCGTAAGAACCTGCTTGTAAAAAGCCTTGTGGGCCTTGAGGACCTTCAGGACCCATTGGGCCTTCAGCGCCCGGAGCACCGTCAATTCCGTTTATACCATCAATGCCGTTTGTGCCATTGATTCCATCAACACCGGCAACGCCTTGAGGACCTGTTTCGCCTTGGATACCTTGTGGACCTTGAACCGCAGCAGCGTCAGACCATGTAGCTAAACCGTTAGCATCAGATACTAATATTTTACCTGCACCTTCAGAGCCATCGGTAATTTTTACAGAACCGTTAACATCTAATTTAGCAGCAGGAGTTGTAGTTCCCATACCTACATTACCGGCAATGTCTACTGAAATTGCAGATGCACCTGTAGTTTGAACACCATCTACAATACCGCCACCAATAACTTCAAAAGTACCTTGTGGGTTGGTAGTATTGATACCTACTTTAGTACCGTCGTTATAAATGAAAGAGCTGTTACGCACCCACTCGGTACCATTCCAGTATGGGCTGTTACCATTTTCGTGGCCAGGTTGTAGTAAACCCGGCTCACCTTGTGGACCTTGTGCACCATCAGCACCTGCAGGGCCTTGTACGGCAACTGCATCGCTCCAGGTAGCTAAACCGTTAGCATCAGATACTAATATTTTACCTGCACCTTCTGTGCCATCGGTAATTTTTACAGAGCCTATAACGTCTAGTTTAGCGGCAGGAGAAGTAGTTCCCATACCTACATTACCTTCAACGTTTACTGCTATTGCAGAAGAGCCTGTTGTTTGAACACCGTCAACAACACCGCCACCAATTACCTCGAAAGTACCTTGTGGGTTGGTTGTGTTGATACCGATGCGTGAACCATCGTTATATAAGTAAGAGCTGTTACGCACCCACTCTGTACCATTCCAGTATGGGCTGTTACCATTTTCGTGGCCTGGTTGTAGCAAACCTGCAGGGCCTTGAGGGCCTTCTACACCTTGCTCACCTTGAGGGCCTGCAACGCCTTGTTCGCCTTGAGGACCCATTGGGCCTTCAACACCTTGTGGGCCGGCAACACCGTGCTCGCCTTGTGGACCTTCTGGGCCTTGGGCACCAGCTATACCATCAATACCGGCAGGACCTTGAGGGCCTTGCTCGCCTTGTGGTCCGGCAACGCCTTGCTCACCTTGTGGACCCATAGGGCCTTGAGGACCTGCAATACCTTGCTCACCTTGTGGGCCTTGAACACCGTGTTCACCATGTTCACCAGGAACACCTTGAGGGCCGGCAACGCCTTGCTCTCCTTGTGGGCCTTGAGGGCCCATAGGACCTGCAACACCTTGTTCGCCTTGTAAACCTTGTAAGCCCATGTTACCCGGGGCACCTTGCTCACCTTGCGGGCCTTGAGGACCTGCAACGCCTTGCTCACCTTGTGGACCTTGAGGACCCATAGGGCCGGCAACACCTTGCTCGCCTTGTAAACCTTGTAATCCCATAGAACCGGGAGCACCTTGTTCGCCTTGCGGACCTTGTGGTCCGGCTACACCTTGCTCACCTTGTGGGCCTTGTGGACCCATAGGACCGGCAATACCATCTATACCTTGAGGACCTTGAGGACCCATAGGGCCTTCAACACCTTGCGGACCTTGTGGG
>JBIPNX010000356.1:0-3133 GCA_044378145.1 Flavobacteriales bacterium
CAGATACAATTTTGTTTAATGTTTGTATGTAAAAATTAAACAATTGTATATCAGCTTTTTAACATATTTATACGATCTTTTAGACATATTTTTGATAAAAAATGTTGGAATATTGAATTTTTGTTTAATTTTGTGGTGTTAATTGTTGAACAAAAATCAAGCGTATGACTTCTGTAGAATTTAATAAACAAATGTTAGCGTTTTCTAACCAATTGAGATATTTTGCTTTAAGTCTTACCTCTAACGACGAACAAGCAAAAGACTTATTACAAGAAACCATGTTAAAGGCAATGGTTTATCAGGATAAGTTTGCCGACTCTACAAACCTAAAGGCCTGGCTTTACACTATTATGAAGAATATCTTCATAAACAACTATAGAAGGGCTGCAAAAACACGCACCATTATAGATGGTACTAAGGATTTATACTATGTAAACCTACCGCAAGTTTCTAGTGGCCGAGTTGCGGAGGCAAAAATGAACGAGAAAGAGATTTATAAGGCTGTTGAAGACTTAGAAGATGAATTTAGAATACCTTTTGAAATGTATTTTGAAGGCTATAAGTATAAAGAGATTTCAGAACATCTTAATTTGCCTATAGGAACGGTAAAAAGCAGAATATTTTTAGCACGTAAGCAGCTTATGCACCAATTGGCCGATTTAGTTTAGTCTTGCTAAGCAACTAATATTTTAAGCCCCATTCGCAAGAGTGGGGCTTTTTTCGGTTACAATCTGTCCAAAACTTACACTGTTTTTTATTCTTTTTAAAAAATATTTTTAATTTATTTATGTGATTATTAATTATTTAAGGTGATACATGTTGCTAAAATGAAAAATATCTTACACAAACTTGTAACCTTATCTACACGGTGGCGTTATAATGGTCGAAATATAATTTTAGACACACCTAATTTATTCTATAGCATATACCTCTACTCTACATAGTTATTAGTCAAAACCAATTCTAATAGAGGTATATATGAATACAGAAAACATTAACGATCAACTGTTGCTTAGCAACTTTGTTAACGGCGATGAGCGCTCATTCGAGACACTGGTAAAAAAATACCGCAGCCGAATCTACCAAACCGTAATGTACATCGTTCGCGATGCCGAAGTGGCAAAGGATATTGTACAGGATGTCTTTCTGAAAGCAATCAATGAAATTCGTAAAGGCCGTTATGTTGACCAAAGCTGCTTTGGTGCGTGGATAGGCCGTATTGCCCACAACATGGCAATTGACCACATCCGCCGCAGCGACAAAATGCAAATGGTGCGCAACGACGATGATGAGTATGATATTTTTGACACTATCAAAGTGCTGGATAAAAGTCGTGAAGACGACATTATTAGCGAGCAGATAAAACAAGACCTTAAAAAGCTGGTTAATTCACTGCCCGCATCGCAACGTGAGATAATATTCCTGCGCCACTATGCAGGTCTTAAATTCCACGAAATTGCAGAAGAAATTGACGTTAACCTTAACACCGCTTTGGGACGTATGCGCTATGCTTTGAAAAACCTGCGCAAAATGATTGATGACAATGGTGTGCTTTTGGCTTCGTAGTTAGCAAGTTTTAAATAAAAATTAGTTGTTTTGTTTAAGAAAATCCCGCGTCCACGGCGGGATTTTTCTTTTTATATATTTGCTGCTATGACAACGAAGGAACGCTACAAACACGTTTTAGCCTATTTTGAAGAGAATAACTCACCTGCTGAAACCGAACTAAACTACGGCAACCCGTATGAGTTGATTGTAGCAGTGGCCCTATCGGCACAGTGTACCGATAAGCGTGTAAACATTGTTACCCCCGCATTATTCCAGCGTTTTCCTGATGTTGATACCATGGCGGCATCTAACCCCGATGAGGTTTTTGAGTACATAAAAAGCATCAGCTACCCCAATAACAAAGCCAAGCACCTGGTAGGCATGGCACAAATGCTGAAAGAGAAATTTAACGGCGAAGTACCCGGTACTATTGATGAGCTGGTGCAACTACCCGGTGTAGGCCGTAAAACAGCAAACGTAATAGCATCGGTAGTGTATGACCAACCTACCATGGCAGTAGATACGCACGTGTACCGTGTATCGCGCCGGATTGGGTTAGCGCCGGTTACTGCAACAACACCATTAGCGGTAGAAAAAGAATTGATAAAGCACATTCCCGAAGCACTTGTACCTAAAGCTCATCACTGGCTTATTTTGCATGGCAGGTATGTTTGCGTAGCCCGCAGCCCCAAGTGCGTTGAGTGTGGGTTAAAACCCTATTGCCTGTACTTTCAGGGCAAGGTTGATGTAGTGTAGCTGTTTCTTAGTTGCCGGTTCCCAGTATTTTTGGAAATAAAAAAGGCTCTGCATTTTGCAGAGCCTTTTAATATTAAATAAGGAGCGGTTATTTAATAACCACAATCTTAGTAAATGCGTGTGCATGGGTAGCTTTGTTGTTTACCTCAAGCATATAGTAACCCGGTTTAAGGTTGGTAATATCAAGCGTGTAGTTTGATGCCTGAACCATAGCATGGGTATAAAGTTGCTTGCCTTGCAAATCGTAAATAGTAACGGTTAGGTTATCGGTTAATTTACCGGTAAGCGTTACAAAATTTTGTGCAGGGTTAGGGAATACTTTAATGCCAAACTCAGCTTCGATGTTGTTAATGCCGATAATAAGGTCGCCTCCAACACAGTCTTCATCAATACCGTTATTAGGTATTTCCAGTGTGTTAGGGTGTACGTTAGTATTAGCGTCGTCACAGTCGGTATTGTCTGTTACATAACCTGCAGGCGCAATATTAGAGCAAGTCTGCACAGAGTCCATTGGGTCGCCATAGTTATCGGCATCAAAGTCGCGGTAATAAGTAATAACGGCAATGCCATCGTCAATACCATTAGCACAATCATTATCTACACCATCGCAAACCTCAGGCGCATTTGGATAAATGGTGTTGTTTGCATCGTCACAGTCTCCGCTAATCAAAATATAACCTACTGGTGGTATTTGAGAGCATATAGCAGAGTCTATAGCTGAGTTACCAAACCCATCGTTATCAAAATCCAAATAGTATGTAGTTAAAGTAAGGCCTTCGTCGGTGCTTCCAGAGCAGTTGTTGTCAATACCATCGCATATCTCGGTAGC
>JBIPNX010000357.1:0-3119 GCA_044378145.1 Flavobacteriales bacterium
TAACTTCTTCGTCTTTACGGCGGTGCGGAATGTTAAAGCCCATTTCCTGCTCAAAGTCTAACGATGGGGTAAGGCTGAACTTGCCCAACGCGTTTTTAACCGCAGCGCGCAGGTAAGCATAAATGGCCTTTTCATCGTCAAACTTAATCTCTGTTTTGGTAGGGTGTATGTTGATGTCAATCCGCGTAGGGTCAATATCAAAATAGATAAAGTAGGCAGGGTAGCTTTCTTTAGTAATTAATTCGTTGTAGGCAGTTTGCACAGCATGTTGCAAAAACGGACTGCGGATAAACCGCTTGTTAACAAACATATATTGCTCGCCACGGGTTTTGCGGGCGTGCTCTGGCTTGCCTATGTAGCCCTGTATGGTAACAATATCAGTACTCTCTTCAATCTTAACTACCTTCTCGTTATACTTATTCCCGAAGATGGAAGTAAGGCGTGTTATCAGCGTTCCGCCGGGCAGTTTGTATACCTCATTGCCATTGCTGAACATACTCAATGAAATGCCGGGGTTAGCCAACGCCACGCGAAGAAATTCCTCAATAATATGTTTAATCTCTACCGGGTCGCTTTTTAAAAAGTTGCGGCGCGCGGGTACGTTAAAAAAGAGGTTTTTTACCTGTATGTTAGTACCGGGTGGAGTGCTAACAGGCTCCTGGTATTTAAACTCAAAGCCCTCAATAACTAGCAGCGTGCCCATAGGGTCGTCGTGGCGGCGGGTACGCAGTTCTACCTGGGCAACAGATGCTATAGAAGCCATAGCCTCGCCCCTGAATCCCATTGTCAGGATTTTAAACAGGTCGTCGGCATTGGTAATTTTAGAAGTAGCGTGGCGCTCAAAGCACATGCGGCTGTCGGTCTCGCTCATTCCGCAGCCGTTATCTATCACCTGAATAAGGGTACGGCCGGCGTCTTTTATAATCAGTTTGATATCGGTAGCCCCCGCGTCAATAGCATTCTCCAACAACTCTTTTACGGCAGATGCGGGACGTTGAATAACCTCGCCGGCTGCTATTTGGTTAGCAACTGCATCGGGTAAAAGCTTAATAATATCAGACATATATAGTTTACTAGCCAACAATAATCAGGCAAAAATAAACTATTGCAGCCAAAATGGCAGCAGGAACTAAGATGTTTACGGCCCAGGCAGGAAATAATCCACTGTTTTTGGCCTTTCTGGTGAATTTAAACTTGTTTTCGGGCTTGTTTTGGTCTTCCAGCTTTTTCACAATAGGCTTTTCCTCATCCCTACTAAATATAGGGGTGTAGTGGAAAGGGCGCGCCCTGTTGGTTGAAAACAGCGATGGGATTTTCACATCTCAAATTTATGAATTAATAATTATGAATTATGAGGTTGGGGATCAGTATCTTTAGAGAATGAAAAAAGTTCTGGCTTTATTGGTTACTGCTGTTGTTATTCTATCCTCTTGCGTACCGGAAGATGATGGCCCATCATATTACTCTATAAACATGAGGGTGCAGGGTAACGACCTTACCCAGATTTACCTGAGGTCTACCAACTGGAACTTTGATGTTACCAATGTTCCCAACATTTCCTGGTCGGTTGATCATCAAATTTATGGTAACGATTCTATAGCCTTATATGGCCTACAAGTCCCCGATTCTGCAAACAAAATTAAAGTAACGATAACCCTGCAAAAAGATAACGATTTACCTATCATCTTCCAGGATTCAGGCTATGCCACTGCAGTAGCACGGGGATTTATTCCATATTAGAGATTTTTTTTAAGTCCCCCTCGCTCCTTTAGGAGAGGGGGATTTAGGGGGTGAGGGAAATTTCATTATCTTTACTATCTATTACACACAGTATTAGTATGCATAAATTTTTAGTTTGCGTTGCAGCAGCATTGCTGCTAACGTCTCAAGCAAAGGCCCAACAGGTAGAAACACCTTACGCCAATCCAGATAACCAAAACATACCACACTGGGCACAGCTTATGTACGGCACCAACCCTGATCCGGGCAAGGTTACTACAGAGTACAGTGCATATTACAAAAGTCATCAGTTTGTAAAGAACAAGCATACCCAATACTACAAGCGTTGGATGCGCAGTTTTTCGCGTCAGGATTATAAGTACCCTGTAGGCTCTCCGGAGTATAACAAGCGTGTGCAAAACCAGGCAAACTACCTGCAAAACTCGCAGGCAAAAGGTGGCCAGACGGTGTGGACAGGCATAGGACCTTTCGATTTTGATAAAGACGCCGCCAGCCGCAGCTATGCACCGGGTGCAGCGCATGTTTACGGCGTAGAACAATCTATAAGCAACCCCAATATTTTATACATAGGTACGGCTACAACAGGCCTTTGGAAAACAACCAATAAGGGCTTAAGCTGGACTTGTCTTACCAAGGATATGATGGTTGATTATATTTTCTCGGTAGAGATAAACCGCACAAACCCTGATATTGTATTATTTGGCGGTGCAGGCAAGGTGTATAAAACCACCAACGGCGGCACTAACTGGGTTGTTACGGGCGATGCAACTTTCAACGCTGATAACCACGATGTACGCGATATTGTAACTGACCCTACCAACGCTAATATCATATTCTTAACATCGGACAACGGCTACTACCGCAGTACCGATGCAGGCAACAACTGGACACAGATTTTTGCAGGCGATTTTCAGGAGATAGAACTACACCCGACTAACCATAATACAGTTTACCTGATAGAGCAAACAGGCAACAAAACGTTGTTCCGTAAGTCGATAGACAATGGGTTAAGCTTTACTGCCATTACCAACGGTTGGCCTAACCCTGTTAGCCCTGCAGAGCAAAAACGTACCGAGATTGCAACCACTCCGGCTGCGCCAAACAATGTGTATGCATTATGCACCGGCGAGGCTAACGGAGGTAGCGGTTTATATGGTGTTTATGTAAGTACCGACCAGGGCGCATCGTGGACTTTCCGTTGCTGCGGAACAGGCCCGGGTGGTGTACCTGCACCTGATAACATTAACATGATGGGTTGGGACGACCAAGGCCAGGACGATGGCGGACAGTACTACTACGACCTTGCCCTTGATGTATCGGACAGCGACCCTAACCGCATAAATGTAGGCGGTGTAAACCCCTGGATATCTACCGATGGT
>JBIPNX010000028.1:0-11438 GCA_044378145.1 Flavobacteriales bacterium
ACAAAATACGGGGTAATTAGTTAATTTTGCATAAATTTTAAAAATGGCAAGTGATATAAGGCTTAATACAATTGAAGAAGCAATTGATGATATTAAAGCCGGCAAAGTAATTATTGTTGTAGACGACGAGGATAGAGAGAACGAAGGCGACTTTGTTTGTGCGGCACGCAGCATTACCCCCGAGATTATAAATTTTATGGCAACCCACGGGCGTGGGCTTATTTGCGCGCCCATAGTTGATGAGCTTGCCGATAACTTAGGTTTAGAACTGATGGTGCAAAACAATACATCGCACCATGCTACCCCGTTTACCGTTTCTATTGACCTTTTAGGCCACGGTTGCACCACGGGCATTTCTGCCCACGACAGAGCAAAGACCATACAGGCTTTAGTTGACCCTACCATTAAGCCCGAAGAGTTTGCAAGGCCGGGGCATATATTCCCGCTAAGGGCTAAAAAAGAAGGTGTACTTCGCCGTACAGGCCATACCGAAGCTACGACAGACTTTGCCATGCTGGCAGGTTTTGAGCCGGTTGGTGTGCTGGTAGAGATTATGAACGAAGACGGCACCATGGCCCGCTTACCCGAGCTGATGAAGATTGCCGAAAAGTTCAGCCTGAAGATTGTTTCTATTGAAGACCTTATAAAGTACCGCCTAAAACACGAAAGCCTTATTGATAAGCAGGTAACTGTAAAGCTACCTACGCAATGGGGTGATTTTGGCCTTACCGCTTACCGCCAGCGCAGCAACAACATGGAGCATTTGGCGCTGCATAAAGGCACATGGGAAAAAGGCGAACCTGTTATGGTGCGTGTTCACTCATCGTGCGTTACGGGCGATATATTCGGCTCTTGCCGTTGCGATTGCGGGCCACAGCTTCATAAATCTATGGAGATGATTGAAAAGGCAGGCAAAGGTGTTATTGTTTACATTAACCAGGAAGGCCGTGGCATTGGCTTACTGAACAAGCTTAAAGCATACGCTTTGCAGGAAGAAGGCCGTGATACCGTTGAGGCTAATGCCGATTTAGGCTTTAAACCCGACGAACGCGACTATGGCGTGGGCGCGCAAATTATCCGCGACTTAGGTGTTACCAAATTGCGTTTATTAAGTAACAACCCAACCAAGCGTGCAGGGCTAATCGGTTACGGATTGGAGATTGTGGAAAACATAGCTATTGAAATTGAGCCTAACGACCATAACCGCAAGTATCTGGAGACTAAGAAACTGAAGATGGGGCATAACCTTGAACTAATAGATTAAAGTATCTGAAAGGTTAAATCTGAAAGATAAATAGTTAAAAAATCCTGTTAGTGTTTGCTATCAGGATTTTTTGTTGATATATCGTCTCTACAGCGACTTAACATAAAGCTCCAGAGGAGCGAAATATTTGTAATTAGATTTAGAGCCCCGGAGGGGTGATACAATGTCTTATTGAAAGGGAAAATAAATTGTTTTTTACTTTCAGTTTTCACCTTTCACCTTTCAGATTATTCGCAGCGATATGGATCTTCGGGGTCGGAGCCGGTTTTTCCCAGGACATAGCAAAGAGCAAGCTGATGCGAGTTTATAGACAATATTTTTACTGATACATTGGCACCGCGGCTGGCATCGGGGCCATCAACAATAATAGAAGCATTAGGACCTATAGTACTGGCGTAAACAGTTTCTGTCTTGTATATTTTTCCGTTGGTCTGTATGTAGCTAATCTTCAATTCCACATCATCTATTGTGTAAGCCGATGTGTTGCGTACTTTGATTTTGAGGTTGCTTATGCCGCCAAACACCCCTTTGTCGAAACAGCTGGTTTGGGCAGTTACATAGCGGGTAATTTTATTGCGGGCAGCAACCATCTTATCCACCTCAGGGTCTTTCTCTATGGTAATAAGCTTAGGGCTTCCGCTTTTAGAAGTGTCGCCGCCTTTTTTATCCTCTTTAACAAAGGTTTTGGTTTGCATGTTATTTATAATAACACCCACAATACCGGCCGACAGCACCAAGCCGATAATTATCAAAAGCCATATCCTTTTTTTGCTGTTCATTAGGCGGTTAACCTTGCTTTGGTTTCGTAAAACTCCCGCATCATATCGTCTACCACCTGCGCAGCGGGTACTATGCTTTTTACATTGGCAATTACCTGGCCAAGCTCCAGTTCGCCCTCTTCAAGGTCGCCCTCAAACATACCTTTCTTAGCACGGGCACGGCCTAAGTGGTTAAATATTTCTTCAATAGGTGCGCCGCGTTTTTCCATCTCATCAATCTCAGTAAAAAACTTATTCTTAACCAAACGTACGGGTACCAGTTGTTTCATGCTAAGCATGGTGCCACCCTCGGGAGTATTTATAACAACGTTTTTAAAGTTATCGTGGGCACTGCTTTCGGGTGTAGCCACAAAGCGGCTACCCACCTGAACACCTTCTGCCCCAAGGGCTAAAGCAGCCATCATGCCCCTACCGTTGGCTATACCGCCTGCGGCAATAACCGGAATTTTAACCGCGTCGGCTACCATGGGGATAAGCACCAGCGTGGTAGTTTCTTCACGCCCGTTATGGCCACCGGCTTCAAAACCTTCAGCAACAACAGCATCGCAACCGGCATCTTCGGCCTTTTTAGCAAAGGTGGTCGATGCTGTAACGTGTACCACTTTACAACCTGCATCTTTAAGCTGTTTAGTCCACGTTTTGGGGTTGCCTGCCGATGTAAAAACAACCTTAACGCCTTCCTCTATAATAATCTGCATGTGCTCTTCTATGCTAGGGTACAGCAGTGGGACATTCACACCAAAAGGTTTATCAGTAGCGGCTTTGCATTTTTGAATATGCTCGCGCAACACATCGGGGTACATACTGCCTGAGCCAATTAAACCCAGGCCACCGGCGTTGCTCACAGCCGACGCTAGGCGCCAGCCGCTGCACCATATCATGCCGGCTTGAATGATAGGGTAATTAATATTAAATAATTCGGAAACGCGGGTTTTATAAGGTGGTTGCATATAAGTCAATAGTATACTGCAAAGTAAAGGCTTTTAGGTTTTAATTTATATTATTTAGCTTTACATTTCTTATAAGCGATATATGCCATTTCAAGAATTCAAGAATAGTCTTGAGAAAAAACTAAATACTAAAACCAAATTTGAATTATTAGAATTTCATTATCAGCCTTATCATTTTGGTAGTGGGGTTTTAGCTTATAAAATAAATGGCATAAACTATCGGTTTAGCTTTGATGGCAAGGATAACCTGTTATCAATAGAACAAAGCAAGTCACATGAAAAATATTCAGACAGCAATTGGACTATAGTTTTTGAACAGCGGGGGCTGGATGTAAATAACTTTATAGATGTATTATTCCCCTAATCCAACCATTCTTTGATTTATTAGTAATTTTACCCCTATGAAACGCGACAACAAGATTTTCAAACTAATTGAAAAAGAAAACCACCGCCAAACTTACGGTATAGAACTTATAGCAAGTGAAAACTACGTTAGCAACCAGGTAATGGAAGCTATGGGTAGTGTACTAACCAACAAATACGCCGAAGGCCTGCCCGGCAAACGTTACTACGGCGGCTGCGAAGTGGTTGACGAAGTAGAGCAACTGGCTATTGACCGCGCAAAAGAACTTTTTAATGCCGAATGGGTAAACGTGCAGCCACACAGTGGTGCACAGGCCAACGCGGCTGTTATGCTTGGGGTTATTAACCCAGGAGATAAAATACTGGGCTTCGACCTATCGCATGGTGGGCACTTAACCCATGGCTCGCCTGTTAACTTTTCAGGTAAATTATATAAGCCGTCATTCTACGGTGTAGAGCGCGAAACAGGCCTTATCGACTGGAACAAGGTAGAAGCTATTGCCAAGAAAGAAAAACCAAAGTTGCTTATCTGCGGTGCATCGTCATACTCTCGCGATTGGGATTATGTAAAGCTTCGCCAGATTGCTGACAGCGTTGGTGCTTTATTGTTAGCCGATATTTCGCACCCATCTGGCCTTATTGCCCGTGGCTTATTGAACGACCCCCTACCCCATTGCCATATAGTAACCACTACAACGCACAAAACCCTTCGCGGGCCACGTGGCGGTATGATTATGATGGGCAAAGACTTTGAAAACCCTTGGGGCTTAACTACACCTAAAGGCGAAAAGAAAATGATGTCGTCGGTATTAGATGGCGCTGTATTCCCCGGTACGCAAGGTGGCCCGTTGGAGCACGTTATTGCTGCTAAAGCCGTTGCTTACGGCGAAGCCCTTAGCGACAGCTACATGAAATACATTGTACAGGTGGCTAAAAACGCTACTGTTATGGCTAAGGAGTTTGTAGACCGCGGCTACCATATTATATCGGGTGGAACAGATAACCACCTTATGCTTATTGACCTGCGAGGCAAAAACATAAGCGGCAAGCAGGCTGAAGAAGCCCTTGGTAAAGCAGATATTACCGTAAACAAAAACATGGTTCCGTTTGACGATAAATCTCCATTTGTAACCTCGGGTATGCGAGTAGGCACTTCTGCTATAACCAGCCGTGGCCTTAAAGAAAAAGATATTCCGAAGATAGTAGACTACATAGACCAGGCTATTATTCACCACGAAGACCCACGTACACTGGGTAAAATACGCAAGAAAGTAAACAGCATGATGGGAGAATACCCATTGTTTGCTTACTAATCTGAATGTTGAAAACTGAAAGTTTATGAGGAAGTTAGCATTGATATTTTTGGCTGCGTTGATATTATCATCGTGCACCGATTATGGCAAGAAGCTTGAATATGGCAAAGGCGAGCTTTATTATACCGATAAGGTTAGCGAAGCCGAAGCCAAAAATCTGGGCAAATACCTGAGCGATGTTAAGATGTTTCCCGAAGGGAAAGAGGTAAGCTACCAGATTGACAAGGATGGCGAAACCTACGTTTTTAAGTTAGTAGTTAGCGATGAGAAATACACAACAGACCAGGCGTATATAGACGATAGCCAAATGATGGCCGGCTTTATATCGCACGATGTGTTTGGCGATAAACCGGTACAATTCTGGCTATGCGATGATAGCTTTGAGCCGTTAAAAAAGCTTGGCTTTACTGCCTTGCCTGATTCTATTAAAAAGCAATCGGACATGGAGAAGCTAATTAACCCTACCAACCCAACAGGTGAACCTAAAGACGAGGTTATTCCGGTTGATACCAGCCAGGGACAGCCCGCTTAATAACTAAAAACGAAAAGTAAAAAACGAAAAATATCCAGTACTGTATTTTTAAAAGTTAAAGCATAAAAAAAGCCCCGACGATAACGCCTGGGCTTTCCATTTGGACTAGGTCCTGTTAATTACTGAACGATTAGTTTACCGGTGTAGAGAATGTCTCCATTGCGGTCTACCAGGTTAAGCATGTATATGCCCGATGCCTGTTTAATCGTGATGTCTTTTTGTGCGGTATTAACATTGCCACTTTCAACTAAACGTCCTGTAGCGTCAAATACGCGGTAGTTGATAGAGTTGTTTTTGTTGAATTGTTCAGCAGCTATGTTAAGGGTAAATGTACCGTTTGATGGGTTAGGATAAATGCTAACTGCGTTACCGAATGCGTTTTCTTTAACACTTAAGCCTTGGCAAAGGTTGCCTGGCAGGTTAAGAGTACACATAATACGTGGTGCAAGGTAACCCTGGATAGTATCAATATAAGCACGGCCTTTAGCAGCACTCATGTTAGGGTTAGTAGCTTTACCTGCAAGGTGGATGTTTGTACCGTTTAAGTTAGCGCCTGTTTGGGCGTTGATAGCCTGGCAAACAAATACGGTAGTGGTAGAATCCCACCAATCCCAAGGACCTGCTTGTGGGTTTTGCAATGGAGCAACTAAGAAACGGTAGTAACCTTCCCAACCTTCGTTGTGCAGGTTAGCGTTTTGAGTATACACATCAGTAAATGCAAATTGGTAATCAACCCATTCAGAATGGTTACCTAATTGTACTTGTTTACGAACAACGTCGCGGCTACCAGAAACCTCAACAACCTGGAAAGGAGGAGGACCTGTACCCGGAACAGTTACAATACCGTTTGTATCAGGAGCAAATGGGTCTGTAGCGCTATGGAAACCGGCAATAGGCACAGTACCGGCTGTTATCCAGCTGATATCGCCTAAGGCACCGCCCATGTTTACAGCCATGTGTACGTCTGAACCTTGACCAGGGTAGTTTTCAAATACCAATGTATCTGCCATAGGGAAGCTAGTGTCGGTTTTAAAGCCGTCGTAGTCGCCCAAAGCATCCTGAACTACCATTGGTACAGGGTTGTTAGGATCGGTAAAGTTGATGAACTTCTGGATTAGGATTTGAGCAGGGTCGTTAAGGGTAACATAAGCCATAGCTATGTAACCACCTGTACCCTGGCCGCAAATAACAATCTTGTTGGTATCAACTTTCCAGGGGTTACCTAAATTCTCTGCAGAATGTTTAAAGTAGCGTACGCAACCTTTAACATCTTGCAAAGCACGGTAAACCGCACGGATAATTGATTCTTTACGTCCGTCAACAGTTGGAGCCAATGGGTTCCAGCCTTTACGGTACGAAACAGAAGCTGCAGTGTAGCCACGTTTAGCAAAACGCTTACACATTTCTACCGAAGCGCTGTCTTTACGGTCGCCTGTTGGAGAGCCGTTGAAGTACTTAGGAAGGAAGCTACCTGTTTCAAGGTAAACAACAAGAGGACGTTTAGTAGCGGTATCGCCTACCGGGGTGTAAATGTCCATTTTCATTTTATGCAATGCCGTTGCGGCAGTAGCATAAGGAGGGTTTGGGAAATACTCGTAAGCCTTACCGTAAGCGGTATCGGCGGTTACCGTTACCTGCGTGTAAACCTCGCTAGCGTAACGCTGGGCCCCAACGTTGCTACCCCAAAGTAATAGCAACAAGGCTCCTAAAATTCGTAATGTTCTTTTCATGGTTATTATCGGTTATATGATACAATTATACTAAAAACTAACTACACAATGCATTAATGTTTAAAACTACACTTTTTTCAATGTCTTAATAGTTTCACTAAAAGCCATTTTAACATGCTCTACAAGCTCCCCTAAATTATCGGGTGGCTCGCCCTGTTTGCAGGGTTTTTCTATCTGCAACAAGGCCGATGCGGTGCTACCCATTCCTAAGTTAGCAAAGCTCGATTTCATTTTATGTGCAATCTTGCCCAGTTCAGACCATTTTTGTTCGTTATAGTTGCCCAAAAACACGTCCATATCAACAGGTAAAGCCGTTTGGTATATGCCCACCAACTGCTTTAATGCACGCTCATCATTATTAATGAGCTTTTTCAGATAATCCAGATCAGGTTTCTCCATTTGTACATCGTTTTTTGCTTTTCCAACTATCGGTTTCTGTACACTCGGGGTATCTAATGTAGTAAAATTATCTTTTACACCGGTAATTTCTACAATTGCATTATATAAATCGGGTTGCTTAAATGGCTTGGTTATAAAACGGCTTATACCCAGTTGAAGCGCTTTCTCCCTTGTCTCGGGCATTACATCGGCAGTTAGCACCACAATTGGGGTTTGGCTAACAGGCTCAGGCATTTTATTGCGTATATATTCTGTTGCCTCAAAACCATCCATGCGGGGCATTTGCAGGTCCATCAAAACAAGGTTATAGGTATTCTCTTCCATCTTTTTAATAGCCTCCAGGCCATCTTCAGCCATATCAACCTCAACATTCCAGGTATCTAAAATCTGGCCGGCTAAAAAGCGGTTCATCTGGTTATCTTCAACAACCAACACACGTACTCCTTTAAAGTCGGGTATGTGGGTAAGTTTTTGCGGCCCTTCGGTAGAAGCATCGCCCGAAGTTATCTTATAAGGTATTACCACTGTAAATGTGCTGCCTATGCCCGGCTTGCTGGCAACACTTACATTACCCGCCTGCATCTCTACCAAGCGCTTGGTAATGGTTAGGCCCAAACCTGTTCCACCGTATTTAAGGTTAGAGTGGGCCTGGGTAAAACTATCAAATACAGTTTCTATTTTCTCTTTAGGAATACCAATACCGGTATCTGCAACCTCTAAAGAAAGGCTAACCTTTTCAGGCGCCCTGCTAACTGTATTAATATTTACTACTACGCTGCCAAAGTTGGTAAATTTAATAGCGTTGCTGGCCAGGTTGGTCAAAATCTGGCTAAGGCGCACCCGGTCGCCGGTAAGTTTTAGCGGCACATCTTCGGCTATATTTGCGCTGAATGCTAACCCTTTGTTTTTTGCCGATGGCTCTAACGAACGTACCAACTCATTAACCAGTTCCTGCAAATCAAACGGAGCCTCCTCAATTATCATTTTGCCCGCGTCTATCTTAGAAAAATCAAGTATTTCGTTAATAATGCGCAGCAGGTTTTCTGCCGAGTATTTTATAGCGTTCAGCTTTTCGTACTCAGGATTATCTGCATTTTGGGCTATTAATAAATCTGTAAGCCCCATAATGGCATTCATAGGGGTACGTATCTCATGGCTCATGTTAGACAGGAACTCTGACTTTGCCCTTGATGCAGCCTCGGCAGCAGCTTTTGCCTGCAATAATCGGTCTTCGGCCTTTTTACGTATAGTAATGTCCTGGGAAAAAACGGCTATGCCGGTAATCTCGCCCAATTGGTTTTTAATCGGGTTGAAAGTTGTTTCGTAGTCTTTTTTAAAGAGCGTACCATCGCCAAAAACCTCGTTAATAGTAAACTGCTCACCCGCCAATGCCCGCTTTAAATATTGCCTTACTATTGTTTTATTCTTTTTAACATAAGGCAGGTTTAAGTAGTTGCCGCCCTGCTCAATATCCATCTCGTAAGCATACTTAATAGCCTTTTTGTGAGCTGTATTAAAAGTTATGTAGTTGAATTTTTTATCCAACGCATATATAATACTCTGCGAGCTTTCCAGTATGGCATTTAGTTTAGAGCTGTCTTCAAAATCAACCCCATCGGTACTTTTACGTTCTGATATATCGCGAACAATAACTGTACTTACCGATGCATCCTGTTTAATAACGCGGGCTTCGTAATAATGCTGCTCGTTATCAATCTTATGTTGGTATTCAAAAGTATACGTACCAACAAAGTCGGTATCTAAAATGCGTGCTATTGCCTGCTTCGATAAAAACGATGGTGGTTCTTTCTTCAGGCTTTTTTGGGTAAACGGGGTGGTTACCATATACTCCTCGGGCACATAGGGTGTGTACATACCGTTGGGGTATAGCCTGAACAAATGACAATTTAACCCTTGAAGCACCCTGTTTACATACGCCAGCAAAGAGTGCAGGCGGTGCTCATATATTACCCTTTTGCGGGTGGATGTTTTGTAACGCCCTGCCGGTAGTAATATACGCCTTAAGCTGCGTGGGTTTACTTCGTCTTTTTGCAGGTAATAAAATAATCCGCAGTAAGCCAGCTTGCGTTCGGTCTTATCGTCCAGCTTATCGCAAATGGCAACCAGGGGTATATCATTTATAATCTCGGCAATTCTTTTTAACCACTCTAAATTCTCGGTATCGGCAACGGTAAGGTGCAGAAAGATAATATCCAGGTCTTGCCCTTCTATGGCCTCAATTAAATCGTCTAAGCTCTTAAGTTTATATAGTATAGTTTGTAAAGATGTTGACTTAAGCGACTTCCGGACATGCTCCAGCAGCTCTTCATTATCAACAAAAAGTGCAATATCGTAGGGTTTCTCAAAGAATGATTTCTGTAGATTGGTCATAAACGCCTACAAAGTAACGGCAGATTCTAAAGGTAATGAATGCTTTAATATAAGAATGTTGAAAAACTGTTTTTGTTTGGCAAAAAAATCGCCTTAGTTTTATAGCCCTTAAATTACCCAAAACACAACAATGAGGAAACTATTTACAACCATTACCTTTATTCTAGTATCAACAACTATAATGTTGAACGCCCAACCCGGCAACACCGGTGGTAAAGGCGATTTAAAAAAAGCGCGGACATTTTTTGAGTTTGACAAAAACTACAAAGATGCATTAACGGAATATCTTAAGCTGTTGAAGGATGAGCCTAACGACCCTGAGATAAATTACCGTGTTGGCTTATGTTACTTATACACAAACATTGATAAAAAGAAAGCCTATAAGTATTTAGAAATAATGGCACGCCAGCCAAAAGCCCCTAAAGAGGTTTACCTTGAACTTGGCCGCGGCTACCATATTGTAAACCGCTTTGACGATGCCATAAAAAAATACAGCGAGTTTATTGAGCTTGCCCGCCTTCGTCCTGATGAGCTTGCCAGGGTTAACCGTTATATAGAGCAATGCCGTTTAGGTAAGAGTATGGTTGCATCGCCGGTTGATGTTACGTTTGAATGCCTAGGTAAAGAAATTAACAGTATTTACGATGAGTTGTACCCCTTTATTACCGGCGACGAAAGCTATATGATTTTCACATCTCGCCGTAATACGGTAACGGGTGGTTTTAAAGATTTAGACGGCACTTACGCTTCTGATATTTTTTCATCATTACAAACAGCCGGTAAATGGGGCAAACCTAAAAATTTATCGTCTATTGTTAATACGGGTTACTTTGAGGTAGGTACGTCTATGGCACCTGATGCGACTAGCGTAATTTGCTATTTTAGTAACGAAACTGCTCAGGCCGACTTATATATAATCAGCAAAAAAGATAAAGCCAAGTCATTCCAAAAGGCGGTATCATTAGGTGCAGGTGTAAACATGCCTAAGTCGCTTGAAATGTCAGGTGTTATTTCTCCTGATGGAAACACTCTTATCTTCTCTAGCGACCGCCCGGGTGGCAAAGGTGGTTTAGACCTTTGGAAAAGCACTAAAGATGGCGGCGAGTGGGGTGCACCTGTTAACCTTGGCGCACCTATTAATACTGATGCTGATGAGGATTATCCTAACTTCTCGCCCGACGGTAAAAAAATGTACTTTACTTCAAACTCTGCACGCAGCATGGGTGGCTTTGATGTGTTTTCTACCAGCTATAACAAAGCAACCGAAGGATATGATGAGCCTGTAAACCTTGGCTACCCTATTAACAATGCCGATGATAATTACACCATCAGCTTTAACCAAACAGGCACGGTTGCCTATGTTTCAGCCTCTCGCGAGGGTGGTATTGGTGAACTTGATATCTGGAAAATAACCTTTAAAACACCAATGGTTGATGTTGCAAAAACCAAGTTTAAAGGTGTTGTGTCTCCTATTGATAAAGAATTTACAGTAACTATAACAGATAAGTTTACCGGCAAACAGGTAATACAGGCTGTTAGCGAAAAAGGAACAGGCAAATACTCAATAGACCTTGCTCCCGGCCGATACATATTTAAAACAGAGGCTGATGGTTTTATAACCATTACCGAAGATATCCCTGTTTTAGGTAAATCAACTTTTAAAGAGCTTATTATAAAAGATATTAATATGGTAGAGGGCACTAACCCTCCGCCACCT
>JBIPNX010000358.1:0-3110 GCA_044378145.1 Flavobacteriales bacterium
AGGTGCGCGATAAGGTAGTTGGCTTTGGCGGACACGTAATTGTAAAGCCTTTTAACCAAAACGAATCGTACGAGGCCAATCCTTTACATGCTATAGACTCTTTAGCTAAAGGTGTTCGCGGCATTGAAGGTGTTAAATATGTGCAACCTTATATACTTAAGGCGGGCATGTTTAAAACGGGCGACGAGATTGAGAATATTGTGATTAAAGGCTTGCCCGCAGATTATAACAAAGAGTTTTTGCAAAGCGTGCTGGTTGACGGGGAGCTAATTACCCTGCCCGATTCGGCCCCGTCAAAGCAAATAGTGGTATCTAAATACACTGCCAACCGCCTTAAAATTAAACCGGGCGACGATGTGCTTGTTTACTTTATAGTAAAGAATGATATACGTAAACGTAAGCTAACTGTATCGGGCATTACCGACTCAGGGTTTGAAGATTTTGATAAGCTTTTTGCCTTTGCCGATATGAGGCATTTGCAACAACTAAACAGTTGGGACAGTACCCAGGCATCGGGCCTTGAGGTGTTAGTGAACGATTTTACCAAGCTTGACCAAACAGGCGAGAATATTAACCGCGAGCTGCCGGCAGAACTTCAGGCTAAAACCATAAAAGAAACGCAGGCTGATATTTTTGTGTGGCTGGATATGCAAGACATCAACGCCATCATTATCCTCTCGCTAATGCTGTTTGTGGCCGTTATTAATATCATTTCGGCCATGCTGGTATTAATACTGGAACGCACCTCTATGATTGGTATGCTAAAAGCAATGGGAGGTACTAACGGGCTTGTACGCTGGATATTTATTAATTACTCTTCTAACCTATTACTCCGCGGGCTTATTGCAGGCAATATACTAGGTATAGGCTTATGCATAATGCAGCTATACACAGGCATTATAACACTGCCAAAAGAATCGTATTATGTAGATAGGGTACCGGTATTGTTAAACCCGCTGCATATAGCAGGGTTAAACCTGTTAACCATAACAGCATCGTTTATTGTGCTGTGGGTAACATCGCTAATCATTCGTAGGATTAGCCCGGTAAAAGCAATAAAGCTAACGTAATATTAAAAGTCCCCCTCACTCCTTTAGGAGAGGGGGATTTAGGGGGTGAGGGAAATTACTTAGCCAGTTTATTAAAGCTTTCCACATCGGCACGTAAGGCGGGTTCGCCCCTCCAGCCCAGTGTTTTGCCTATTACCTTTGAACCATTAAAGTACATAATGGTAGGAAGGCTTTCTATGCTAAACTCGTCAGATACAATAGGGTTTTCGTCGGTATCAATTTTAATGATGAATACCTGATCGCCCATTTCTTTTCCAATTTTATCAAGCACAGGGGCCAATACTTTACAAGGGCCACACCATTTAGCACTAAAATCTACAATAGCATAGCGTTTACCTGTAAGCAATTTTTCAAGGTCGGCTTTGGTCATACCGGTAATTTTTTTCTCTACAGGGGCAGCAATGCCATTACCTGTATCAACCGGTTTACCTGCACCCGACCATGCCCTAAAGCCCCCTTTCATATCGTACAGCTCTTTAAAACCCAGGTCTTTCATTTTCTTTACTGCTGTGGCGCTACGGCCACCTGCAAGGCAATAAACAAAGGTAGGTTTGCTTTTATCCAGCTTTGATATTTTATCGGTAAATGATGCATCGTCAACATTAATGTTAACGGCGTTGGCCAAATGGCCGCCATCAAATTCATCAGCCGATCGTACATCAACAACCTGTGCATTAGAAGAAGAATTTAGTTTGGCTTCAAACTTATCCACGTCTAACACGTTTTGGCTTGAACCTGCATTACATGCTACAAGCGTAAACAGGGTAATAACTGAAAGTGATTTAAGAATTTTCATTATCGTAAGTATTTTCTAAAAACAAACATTAAAAACAGGGCTACAATAATGCCTAATACAAACAGCAGGCTTTTGTTGTAGTGGATTTTAGTAATCCCTTTATCTTTAGAGTACGACCAAACTAAACCGCCAATAAACACAATGGCAAAAATGCCTGCAAATATCCAATGGCCTGTTCCTACGTTTGTCATTCTCTAATTATATAATGCAAAGTTACCTATAATGTTTAAATATTAACCTAAGTCTCAATGCGCAGTATTTCATCTACTTTACTATTAATAGTATCAATATCGTACACATTTCTTGTTAATTGGAGTATAGTATCACCTTTTTGTAAGGTTGTATAAAATACAGTTAAAGGTGGATTACTAAATTCCCAAATAGTGTTATGCGTGCTTTTAACAGTGTATCCCTTATTGAGCAAAAATTTCTTAATGTATGATGTTACTGTATCGTATTTATCTCTTTTATCTAAAGGATACAAGTCTATAAACAAGTATGCAGTATTGCGTTGTATCTTTTTATATACCTCACTAATTACCTGTTTTCCGCCATGTATCGTATCAACTATTGTTTTCGTAGTAACGGTATCTTCTACAACAGCTATACTATCTATAGACAATTGTTTTACCTCTTTTGTTCTTTGTTGATTACATGCCAGCAGCATGGTAACAACAATTACAATAACGGTTATTCTCATTATTTAGCAGTAGTATCTGCGGGTGCTAACTGGTTATTCAAACGGTCAATATCAGCCATACGGTCTTTCAACACGTAAATATAGTTGTTCGCCTTCTTAGAACCCATGCGGTCAGCCGCTCTGCGCGCCCATTCCAAAGCCATGTTATAGTCACCCATCATTTCGGCAGCTACCGCCATGTTATAGGTAGCATGCATGGCTACACGTTTTTTATCGCTTTTAGTAAGGCTTTTCCATTCAATAGCTGCGTTGGCCCAGTCGTCGCGCTTAGCCATTTGTTTAGCCCTGCGCATGCCCTTGCTGCCACTGCCATAAAACTCGCGACTGGTTAATACCCATGCCGGTGCTATACGGCCACCGTATACACGGCCACCTTCAAAACCGGTGCGCATAACGGCATCAACGGGAAATACAGTGCGTGCAATGGCTTCTTGTGCGGTTTTACCCTGGCCATTAAAGTACATGGTTTTATACATCTGGTACTGGTCTATAAGGCCACCACCTTTGGCATATAACCTCCAGCCAATGGTCAGGTTAACGTTTT
>JBIPNX010000359.1:0-3109 GCA_044378145.1 Flavobacteriales bacterium
GTTGCAAACGTCTATCAGGTCCATCCCAAAGAATTGGGCCTCGTCAATACCAACAACTTCAACCCCATCAACTATAGGTAAAATAGCCGTGGCTGACGTTACCGGTGTAGAGTGGATAGAGTTGCTGTCGTGCGATACCACATTGGTTTCGTGGTAGCGGTTATCTATGGCCGGCTTGTATATCTCTACCTTTTGCTTGGCAAACTGGGCACGGCGCATACGTCGTATCAATTCCTCGGTTTTACCGCTGAACATAGAGCCGCAAACAACTTCTATAAAGCCTGTGGTACGCTTTTTGTGGGGGTGTTCTTCTATAAACATCTGACTTTATAAAGAAAGTATTGTTAAAAACTTAGCAACATTAAGAAAAGTTATGCTGTTTAACAGCATACTTTTATGCTGCCAAAAATAAGGTCGATGCCAATAAGAAGCACCGCCTTTTGATAAATATTTAATATTATGAATATACAACAGGCAAAAGCAGAAGTTTCGTCAGCGTTGGTAGAAGTAGCCGACCAGTTAGAAACCATTTTGAACCACAAAGCCAAAATCCCTCAAATTGAGATGGATTTAATCCTTTCTAACACGCAAAGGCTGTACAACTTTTTGTTGGTTCTTAACAAGCTTAATGCTACTGGTAAGGCAGATGGCCCGGGCCAAACAGAAACTCCTGCCGTTAAGCAGGAAGAAATTGCCAAGATAATACACACCGAGGTTAGCAAGCTGCGCGAGGAGTTGTTCCGTACCGTAACTAACCCTAATAAAGGAGGTAACGAGCGTATGGAGCCGGCTTTTGAGCCGGTAGTAGACCCACAGCCGTTTAGCCCGCCACCATCGCCCAAGCCACAAACAGGCCCATCGCCAGAGAAGCTTGCTGCTATTAAGCAAAACCCATACATAGGCAAAACCATTATGCCTAATGGGGTAGTGGAAGAGAAAGTTGCTGTTGCAACAACGGTTGAGGCTAAACCTGTAGAGGTTGAGCAATTACCTGTTGAGCCTGAGCATATTGCAGAGGTTGTTGTCCCTGCACCGGTAGCAGTGGCAGCCCCTGTAGTTGAGCAGCCGGTTATTAAATTTGAAGAGCCTGCTCCACAGCCACAGCCCGATTTAACCAAGACTTTTGTTACGCCTCCGGTACAGCAGATGGCTACCAGCGTAAACGATAATGTAACTACAGATAACACCCTGGCAAACAAGTTAAGGTCTAAGCCAATTACCAATATTAAGTCGGCAATTGGTATAAATGATAAATTCCAGTACCTTAACGACTTATTTAAAGGAAGTGTCCAAGACTATAATGAGTCGTTAGATGCCCTTAACAACTTTGGTAGTTTACCAGAGGCTGAAGCCCATTTTAACCAATTGAGGGTTAAATTTGGCTGGGATATGGAAAACCCGTCCGCATCAGGCCTTTACGAATTGGTTGTTAGAAGGCACCTGCGCTAATTTTTCTTCTATATAAAGAATAAAAAATTTTGTTTGCAAAACATTAAGTCTAATTTTGCAACAAATTATGTGTAGTGATACTTAAGTTGTATAGACTCATAAATAAATTATAACGAACGCTAACATTATGAATAAAACAGTACTCAGAGCCTTACTGACACTATTTGGCGCTGTGCTCATTACGACACAGGCGTTAATAGCTATGCCAACAGCCCATGGTACCAAAAGTGTACTTGGAGGGCCATCATACTCTATTGGGGCAGCAAAAGCGGTTACATCAATTACTCAACAGCCAAATGGTTCTTACACCATTGCTTATGTTGTAGTTGTTAGAAATTACGGAAGCGGCACATTATACAATGTGCAGGTTACCGATGATTTGGATAACACATTCCCCAACCCGGCTACCTATACTATAGTTAGTGCTCCTATTGCATCGGGCACACTAGTAGCTGACGTATCGTTTAATGGAAGCGGAAGCATAAACCTTCTTACATCGGGCAGCAGTACATTGGCCTCTGGTGCACAAGAAACCATCACCTTTGCTGTTAACGTTGATACACAAGGCTCTGTTGGCACTTTTTTCAATTCTGCCATAGCCAGCGGTACAGATCAACAAGGTGGTAGCGCAGTTGCCGACTCATCAGACTGGGGTACAAACCCTGACCCTGATGGCGACCTTAACCCGACAGAAAGCGGTGAGAACACACCAACACCAACCCCACTAAGCGGTAACACCATTACCACAGTAGGTTTGGCTAAAACAATTGTTGATACTACAGTTGTAGATTGTATCTACAGCATTACCTACCAGGTAATTGTACGTAACTTAGGTAACGAGCCTTTGGTTAACTTACAGGCGGTTGATAATTTAGACCTTGCTTTCCCTGCACCTGCTACGTATACTGTAACCGGCCTAACAGCAACCAACGGTTTAATAGCTAATGGTGGTGGTTTTAACGGTAGCAGCGACCAGAACTTATTAACCGGAGCTAGCACACTTGCTTTTGGTGCTACAGGTATTATAACCTTTACAGTAAACGTTAATATAAATAACGTACCGGGCACCTTCTACAACTCAACAGTTGGTACAGCAGAAGGACAGATTACCGGTAACAGCACCACCGATGTATCGGATTGGGGAACTAACCCTGACCCTGACTTAGATGGTTTTCCTAATGAACCGGCCCAAGGAGAAGACGACCCAACACCGTTTACTATACAAGGCCCAATTTTAGGTTTAGCAAAACAAGTGGGCTCTCCGGTTTTAAAACCAGATGGCAGCTACGATGTTAACTACAATATATATGTAAGCAACTTTAACGGTACAGGCGAAGCGACTAACGTTCAGATTGTGGATGATTTAAGTGCAGCTTTCCCTGCTCCGGTTACTATAACTCTTTTAGGCACACCTACTACTACACAAGGTTCTTTAATTCCTAACCTACAGTATACTATTGGTAACGATTGGAACTTATTGGCTGCAAACAGTGTACTTGGCGCAGGTCAAGACGCGGTTATTCAGTTTGCTATCAATGTTCAACTGAATAATACTACTGATACAATTTTCTTTAACAGTGCTATTGGTACTGCAGATGGAGATTGTAACACTACTGCCGATACATCTAACAACGGTACCGATGCACAACCTGCAGGTTCT
>JBIPNX010000360.1:0-3097 GCA_044378145.1 Flavobacteriales bacterium
AATAAGCCCTGCTTTTGCCAACAACGGGCCAAAAAAAAGAGGCTTAAAAGCCTCTTTTTTATCAATATCAATAAATTACTTAATTGAGTATCGTTTAAAGTCTGTTACCTTAAGGTCTTTATCAACCGATTGTAGGTATTGAAGAACGTTTAATTTACCGTCTTTAATATACTCCTGGTTGTTAAGGGTGCTTTCTTTGTAGAATTTGTTAACCTTACCTTGAGCAATTTTCTCAACCATATCTTCAGGTTTGCCTTCGGCACGTACTTGGTCGCGGGCAATTTCAAGCTCACGGTCAAGAGTTTCCTGGCTTACGCCTTCTTTGTCTATAGCTACAGGAGCCATAGCGGCAATTTGCATAGCTATGTTTTTACCAACTTCCTGGTCAACCGCTTTGTTAAAAGCTACGATAGTAGCAATTTGGTTGCCCGGGTGGTTATAACCGTATACTAACTCGCCAGAAATGTTAGCGAAGAAAGGAACTTCAATTTTCTCACCAATTTTACCAACTTGCTCGGTAATATGGTCGGCTACAGAACGGCCATCTAACGTAAGGGCTAAAAGAGCCTCTGTGCTAGCAGGGTTCTCAGCTACTGCAAGGTCAGCAATTTGGTTAGCAAAAGCGCCAAACGCGTCGTTTTTAGCAACAAAGTCAGTTTCGCAGCTAAGTACTACCAATACAGCGCGGCCGTTACCAGTTTTAGCAATTGCTAAACCTTCGGTAGCATCGCGGTCGGCACGGTTGCTGGCTACTTTCTGACCTTTTTTACGTAAGTGGTCAATAGCTGCTTCAAAATCTCCACCGGTTTCTACAAGAGCTTTCTTGCAGTCCATCATTCCGGCACCGGTAATCTGACGTAGTTTGTTTACGTCAGCTGCGGTAATCATTACTTCTGACATTATAAATGGGTTTTAATAGTAATTGTTAAGCTAACTAATTAGTTTACTTTGGTTTTAGCACCGCGGCGTACACCTACCTTTTTAGGTAAACCTGCACCACCTTTAGGGGCACCACCTTTATCATCTTCATCGTCAATACGAACTTCGTATTGCTTTTCTGATGAACCTTCGTCGTCGTTAGACTGCTCTTTGTCGTGTTTACGCTCTGATAAACCTTCTTGAATAGCAGCAACAACGTGCTTCAATAACAATTCGATAGACTTAGCGGCATCATCATTAGCCGGTATAGCGTAATCTACATCGTTAGGGTTAGAGTTGGTATCAACAATAGCAAATGTTGGTATGTTAAGGCGTTTAGCCTCAGCAACGGCAATGTGCTCTTTGTGAATGTCTACAATAAACAAGGCTGCAGGCAGGCGAGATAAGTCGGCAATAGAGCCAAGGTTACGCTCCAGCTTCTCACGTTCGCGAGAAATTTGAAGGCGCTCACGCTTAGATATGCTTGTAAAAGAAACGTCGCCTAACATTTTATCAATGCTGCTCATTTTCTTAACCGCTTTGCGGATTGTAGCAAAGTTGGTAAGCATACCACCCGGCCAACGCTCGGTTACGTAAGGCATGTTGATGCCTTTAACTTCGGCAGCAACAATGTCTTTAGCCTGCTTTTTGGTAGCAACAAACAAAACCTTTTTGCCAGAACGGGCTATAGATTTAAGTGCGTTGCAAGCTTCATCCAGCTTGGCGGCAGTTTTATTAAGGTCTATAATATGGATGCCACCTTTTTCTGTAAAGATGTACGGAGCCATATTAGGATTCCATTTGCGCTTAAGGTGGCCGAAGTGAACACCGGCATCAAGCATTTCGTCGAAAGATACTCTTGACATATATTGTGCTTTCTGTATAAAAAATGATTAACGTTTGCTGAATTGGAAGCGACGACGTGCTTTCTTTTGGCCGAATTTTTTACGTTCAACCATACGTGGGTCGCGGGTTAATAAACCGGCTGCTTTAAGGGCAGGGCGGTTTTCACCGTTTATTTCGCATAGTGCACGGGCAATACCAAGGCGAATGGCCTGGGCTTGACCGGTAATACCGCCACCGTTAACATTAACGGTTACGTCGTATTTCTCGTTCAGGTTTAAAACGGCAAAAGCCTGGTTAACGGCATTGTGCAGGGTAACGGTAGAGAAATACTCTTTATAATCGCGTTTGTTAACTACGATTTTACCATTGCCATCTTTCACAAATACGCGTGCTACGGCTGTTTTCCTTCTTCCTAAAGCGTTTGTAACTTGCATAGGGGAACTATTTTAAATTGTCTAGATTTATTAATTCTGGTTGTTGGCCTGAGTGTTTGTGGTCAGTTCCAACATAAACGTATAGGTTACCAAGTATAGCACGGCCTAAACGGTTTTTAGGCAACATACCTTTAATGGCGTTTTCTAAAATACGCTCTGGGTATTTGCGCATTACCTCAGTTGGGCTGGCAAAACGCTGACCACCTGGGTAACCGGTATGGCGTGTATACACCTTGTCGTTCATTTTATTACCGGTAAACACTACTTTCTCTGCGTTTATGATAATAACGTTATCGCCGCAATCAGCGTGCGGGGTAAAAGACGGTTTGTATTTGCCACGTAGTATTTTAGCTACTTTGGCGCTTAAACGTCCAACCACTTGATTTTCGGCATCTACAATAACCCACTTCTTGTTGGCGGTGGCTTTATTGGCCGATACGGTTTTATAACTTAAAGTATCCACTTTATTAACTGTTTTATTAACACTATCCCTAAAAAGGGCTGCAAAGCTATAACTTTTTTTTAGAGTGGGCAAATTTTTAATAAACAAAAGAAAAATAATTTGCAGGCTGCCCGTTTGGAGGGTGTAAAGATAATCTATATCTTTGATATTATGCAACCTACGCCCGCAATAAAAGTCTTTTTTACCCTTACTGTATTAATAGTATGCGGGTTAATACGGGCACAAACGCCCGCCCCGGAGCAGGATTGTGTTAATGCTATATTAGTAAATACGTCTAGTTATCCATTTAGCACTTATAGCGGAATTGGAACAGGTGATAATGAAATTGATTCGCCGCCATCGTGTTTAGGGGCTGGAGAAAATAATAGTTTGTGGTTAAAAGTTTGTATTAGCGCAAATGGAACACTCTCTTTTGACATTTGTCCAGACATGACAA
>JBIPNX010000361.1:0-3086 GCA_044378145.1 Flavobacteriales bacterium
TTGTATATGCTTTCTTTGTAAAAGGAAGTAAAACCTTTAAACAAATAATGAAATGAAAAAAGTAGTTATCCTTTTAATGCTTGCGCTAAGCGCGTTAGGCGTTAATGCCCAATCAGGTAAAGCCAATTTAGAAGATATTGCCCCGGTATTGTTTGAGGCGGTAAGCACTAACAACCCGCTATTAATTGAGCCCGTTATGCGCGACGCCGCCGGCGACAACCACGATATGTTACTGGGCCAGGTAGCCAGCGCACACGGTGTTTTGGTAAAACAAGGCGTTAATTTTAATGTACCTACCGCATCGCAAACAGAAACTGTATTGTTTAATGCTGAAGGACTTGAAAACGGCATTATTAAATACTCAGCGGTATCTAATGGTGTAGCTTATACCATTTCGGCCCGTTGCACTAAAATTGACGGCCGCTGGTTTATTGTTGCTAATATTTTACCTACAAGCCAATCGGTAGACTAGTATGAAGAAAAGTGTACTAACTATTGCCCTTTTATTGCTGGCTGCATTTGCAGTTTCGGCACAAAAAGGAGGTTCAACACAAGATATTGGCAAGGCGCTTTACAACTCGTTAAAAGACAATAACGAAGGGTTAATTTCTATCTACTACCCTACCCTGGCCGAGCTGAAGATTATTAAAGATGCCAAAAGCACCAAGGACGATTCTACCCTTTTAAAATTCCTAGTTCAGGGTACTGCCAAAAAAATAAGCGACGATTGGACCGCCACTAAAAATAAATTAGAGGCAGATGGCGTTATATGGGGTAAAGCAAGCACACCTGCCGTTAGCCACGAACCTTTTAACAAAGATAACCGCGAGCATACAGCAGTACAGGTTATGTTTACCGATGGTAATGGCAAGCAGCACACAGCATCTGTTAAATGTGTAAATATTAATGGCAGCTGGTATGTTATTGAAAGTATTAAACCGCATGCGCAGGCAGTAAATTAAGGTGGAAGAAAAAGCGACAAAAAAAACAACCAACAGGGTATCGGCGGTGCTAAGCATTTCGCTGGTAATATTTATGCTGGGCCTTACGGGGCTTATTGTGGTTTATGCCGTGCAGCTTGATAAGCACCTTCGCCAAAGCCTTCCATTTACCGTTTTTGTTAAAAACGAGGCTAATGCTGACCAGATAAAAACGCTGCAAAAGCAATTGGAGGCTGCTCCTTATTCGGCTAAGGTTGTGTATGTGGACAAAGCCACCGCTCTTGAACGTTATAAGAAAGATATTGGCGAAGACTTTATGGATTTAACCGGCGAGAACTTTTTAGAGCCATCGCTGGAGGTAAACCTAAAGCCTGAATATACCACCATAGGCGAAGTAGCAAAGATTAAAGCCAGCCTTATAAAAGACCAGGCCGTTAGCGATGTTACCTATAGCGAAACCGTTACCGGCGAGCTTAACGAAACTGCCAAAAACATTGGCTTTGCCATATTAGGCTTTGCGTTGTTGTTGTTAGTGGTTTGTGTATCGTTAATCAACTCGTCTATCCGTTTAGATATATACTCGCAGCGCTTATTGATAAAAAGTATGCTCTTGGTAGGTGCTACGCAAGGCTTTATCCGCCGCCCGTTTATCAGCAGGGCATTTATAAACGGCGTAATAGCGTGGACTATAGCCGGTGGCTTACTGGCCCTTACCGTTGCGGGGTTGCTATACCAGCAATCTAACTTAGAATTTGACTTATTACTTGACTATAAACTACTTGCACCACTTGCAGGGGCTTTATTGTTGCTTGGTTTACTAATTTCGTATCTTAGCACCCTTATAGCATTGCAACTGTATTTAAAAACACGTACAGACCAACTTTATTAAACAATGGCAGACGCTAAAAAACAACCAGCACCGGCTCCTAAAGCCAACAATACTACACAAGGCCAGTTTGTATTTGGCCGCGAAAATTACATTTTGCTAATAGCTTCATTAGCTATTATCTTAATTGGTTACTTTTTAATGGCCGGCGGTGGCTCTGAAGACCCTAATGTGTTTAGCGAAGAATTATTCAGCTCTACGCGCATTACCGTTGCCCCGCTAGTAATTTTAGCAGGCTTTGCATTGGGTATTTTTGCTATTTTGAAAAAGCCTAAGGCTTAATTCCCTTTTTCCTAAATGTCGCTTATAGAAGCTATTATCCTTGCTATTGTTGAGGGGTTAACAGAGTACCTTCCCGTATCGTCAACAGGGCATATGATTATTACCGGCAGCCTTATGGGCATAGCCGAACACCCCTTTACCAAACTGTTTGAAATATGCATACAACTGGGCGCAATATTAGCCGTAGTTGTTTTGTATTGGAAACGCTTTTTTGATATTAGCCGCTTACAATTTTATGTTAAGCTGGTTATAGCGGTTATTCCTGCTTTAGCCATTGGTTTCTTATTGTCTGATAAGATTGATGCTTTACTTGAAAGCCCGTTAACAGTAGCAATATCACTATTAGTTGGCGGTATTATTTTACTGTTTATTGATAAGGTATTTAATAAGCCGGTAATTGAAAAAGAAGAAGAAGTAGGTTATCTGAAAGGCTTTATTATTGGTATATGGCAATGCATTGCTATGATACCCGGAGTAAGCCGCAGCGCTGCTTCTATTATCGGTGGTATGCAACAAGGCTTAACACGCAGTTTAGCGGCAGAGTTTTCTTTCTTTTTAGCTGTGCCAACTATGTTTGCAGCAACAGGATATAAGTTGCTTAAAGCCTATAAAGAAACCCCCGAAATGCTTACCGACAGCAACAACATAATGATGCTTGTTGTGGGTAATATAGTAGCCTTTATTGTGGCCTTAGCTGCTATCAAATTCTTTATTGGTTATCTGTCTAAATACGGGTTTAAGCTGTTTGGCTGGTACCGCATTGTGGTAGGTTTAATCATCATTGCGCTTATCGTTGCGGGTGTTGATTTGAAAATATCATAACCATGCAATTTCAGTTTCATAACCACGGGAAAGTAGCAGAAGTAATTTCCAATGCTATTATCATATCCTCAGGCCAGGATGTTCTGGATTTAATTTACAATCCTTCCCTTACTGATGTTAACGGAATTATCCTGCATCAGGAAAATATTATTCAT
>JBIPNX010000362.1:0-3077 GCA_044378145.1 Flavobacteriales bacterium
AAACGCATTGCCACTGGTTGGTATTGCCACCAGCGATAACACCCTTTGCGCTAACGATACCCCTGTGCCAATCTTCGGTTTCCCCGGTGGTGGTACTTTCTTAGGCCAGGGCATCTCAGGCAGCACATTTGATCCTGCCGATGCCCCGCTTGGTACATCTACCGTAACCTATACTTATACTGATGGTAACGGTTGCAGCAACACCCAGTCGCAACAATACATTGTGTATGATGTGCCTGCCCCTCTTATTACTACCAACGGCAGCACTACACTATGTAATGGTGGCGATGTTACCCTTGATGCAGGTTCTGGCTTTACTAACTACGCCTGGACTCCGGGCGGCGAAAATACCCAAACCATTACTGTTGCTACCAGCGGCCTTTACGCTGTTACTGTAACAAGCACCGATGGTTGCGTGGGTTCTGCTACTAACACAATCAACGTGGCTCTTGTTCCTGATACCTTTGTATCGGCACCTATATTAGGCGATGTAACTGTATTCTGCGTAGGTACTAACATTAACACTACCCTTGATGCAGGTCCGGGCTACACAAGCTACACCTGGAACCCGGGTAACGTTCAATCGCAAACGCTTAACGTAACTGCCCCTGGTACTTATGTTATCACGGTACAAAATTCATTAGGTTGCGAGTTTGTTGACTCTGTTGATGTTGGCTACTCAACTATCGACGCGTTAATTATACCTAACGGGCCACTATTATTCTGTTTAGGAGATAGTGTTCAACTATCGGTTGACCCTGCATATTCTTACCAATGGAATAGCGGCTCTACCACACAAGCTATAGAGGTTACGCAAACAGGTACCTATGTTGTAACTGTTGCAGACCAGTATGGTTGCGAGGCTACAGATAGCATTGATGTTACAGTTGAATTCCCTCCTATTGCTGACTTTAATTACGGACAAGAGAGCAACTCGTTAGACATGAACTTCTACGATTTCTCTTCTAACGGTACTACATACGATTGGGATTTTGGCGATGGCAGTGCAGGAAGCACCGATCAAAACCCTGTACACACGTTCCCATTACCGGGCGATTACACTGTAACATTAACTGTTACCAATAGCTGCGGCGAAGACGTGTACACCATTGTAGTTCCTGTTAAAACCGTTGGTTTACCTGAACTTGATATTGAGAAATTCACCGTTTACCCTAACCCAACCGATGGTATGCTACAGGTACGTTTTAACTCTACCAGCAGCCAGGCTATTGATGTTAGGATTATGAATATGTTAGGCCAACAATTGATGGGAGACAGCATGAACAACTTTAGCGGAGCATTCCAAAAATCGTACGATTTAAGCTCGCTTTCTTCAGGTGTTTATTTGTTCCAGATTGTTACCGAAAAAGGTTCTCGTACCGAGAGGGTAATCGTATCTAAATAACACTTGTTACAATAATATACTCAAAGTCCCGTCTGTTAAAGGCGGGACTTTTTTGTAATACCTTTGCAGTTAATGAATAAGTTTAAAAGGTTGTTTGCCTATACGCGCCCATACAGTAAGTATGTAGGGCTCAATATAGTGTTCAACATCTTATCGGTAATATTTGGGCTGTTTACCATTGCTATGGTAATACCCTTTTTGCGCCTTATTTTTAAACTGGAAGACACTACACAGGCTGCCACTCCCGCAATGGGGGGTATGCAACATGCCAAAGAGTATTTCTACGGGCAACTAAGCGGTTTTATAAACCTGTACGGGCAACAATATGCCTTACTGATGCTTTGCCTGGGCATAGTAATACTCTTCTTCTTAAAAAACCTGTTCCGCTACCTTGCTATGTACTTTTTAGCACCGGTACGCAATGGTGTGGTGTCAGACCTTAGGCAAAAGGTTTACAACAAGATTTTAGGCCTGCCGCTGGGCTATTTTTCTGACGAGCGTAAGGGCGATATAATGTCTCGCACAACGAGCGATGTAGCCGAGGTAGAATGGTCTATTATGAGTGGGCTGGAGATGGTTTACCGCGAGCCGCTGAGCATATTGATAACGCTGGGTATGCTGTATTTTGTAAGCCCCGAGTTAACCATTACATCGCTTGTGCTATTACCTATTGCCGGTTTACTGATAGGCAGGCTTGGGAAAACGCTTAAAAAATCATCGAGCCTTGGGCAAAGTAAACTGGGCGAAATACTAAGCCTGATTGATGAAACCCTGGGTGGCCTGCGCATAATAAAAGGCTTTACTGCCGAAGGGCAGATGAAAGAGAAGTTTAAGGCCGAAAACAGTGCCTTTAACCGCCTGCAAAACACCATTTACCGCCGCCGCGACTTAGCATCGCCACTAAGTGAATTTTTGGGTACTACCGTAATGGTAATACTGATTTGGATAGGAGGTAGCCTTATCCTGTCGGGCGATAAAAGGCTTAACCCCGAGGAGTTTATATTCTTCATTGCTCTTTTCTCGCAAATACTCAATCCTGCAAAAGCACTTACATCGGCATGGTATAACCTGCAAAAAGGTTTTGCATCGCTAGACCGGATAGACCATATACTGGATGCAGAAGATACGGTAGCTGAAAAGGCCAACCCGGCAGTTATTACAGACTTTGAGCACGCTATAGAATACAAAAACCTCCGCTTTAAGTACAACACCAAAAACGTGTTGAACAACATCAACCTGAAGATAGAAAAAGGCAAAACCATAGCGTTAGTTGGCCCATCGGGAGCGGGTAAAACCACCCTTGCCGATTTACTGCCCCGCTTTTACGATTGTACCGAAGGTGAATTGCTGATTGACGGTAAGAATGTAAAAGACTTAAGTATCCACTCTTTACGCGGGTTGATAGGAGTTGTGTCGCAAGAAACGGTGCTGTTTAATGATAGTGTAGCCAATAACATATTACTGGGCAAGCAAGGTGCAACTACTGCCGAAATTGAAGAAGCAGGCCGTATTGCCAATGCGCAGGAGTTTATTGCCAGGCTTGATGGCGGTTATAACTATAACATAGGCGATAGGGGAACCAAGCTATCGGGCGGGCAAAGGCAGCGTTTGAGCATAGCCCGTGCCGTTCTTAAAAATCCACCAATACTGATATTGGACGAGGCTACTTCGG
>JBIPNX010000363.1:0-3076 GCA_044378145.1 Flavobacteriales bacterium
AACATCGGGCACCCCCGGTAAAACACAACTGATAAACCACTTTTTGATTAATGATGAGTGGTACCTGGTTGATTTACCCGGCTATGGCTTTGCCAAAGTGACTAAAACCATACGCGAGAATTTTGACGCGTTGATGAAAGGCTATATAGCCAACCGCGACAACCTGATGTGTGTTTTTGTGCTGATTGATTCGCGTTTAGAACCCCAAAAAAACGACCTTGACTTTATAAACTGGCTGGGCGATAATGGTGTGCCGCTGGCTCTTATTTTTACTAAAGCCGATAAGCAAAAACCGCAACACACCGAAGCCAATATTGAGGTGTTTAAGAGCGTACTATTACAGTACTGGGAAGTTATGCCTACTTACTTTATTTCTTCAGCAGAAAAGAAACAAGGTGCCGAAGAAATTTTAGATTTTATTGAAGAGGCGAACAAAGGGTTTGGCAAATTTTAGTTTAAAGCTACCTCTTGCAATAAAGCTGTTAACTCTGTTTTTACATTTGTAGCATGGACAATTCCGTGCAATATAACCGACGTTGATTGTGGGTACGTGTTGGCTATTTCCTTTAGCTTTTTAAGGCTGATAGTACCGCTTATATAACCACTTTCATTATTTAGGTACGACTCGTCTATACTCTCAAAATAGGTTGTAAGTAGCAGTGCTTCTTCCTTTTTATGACGAAGAAAAATATTTAGTAAAACAGTGTTGTCTAACTCCAATCCCTGCTGCTGTTGCAGCTTTTTATACTCGTATTTGTAATTATAGCTTAGTGCAGAAATATCAGATATTACTGCCGATGCTGTTGGATAGGCTCCGGCTCCTTTACCCACAAAAAACTGGGTGTCGGCAAAGCAGGTTTTGGTTACCACGCCATTAAATACATCGTCTACCTGGTACAGCTTGTTTTTATCGTCGACAAATTTTGGTAATACAAAAGCGGCTATTTTATTGTCGGCAGTTTTAAATGCCTGTGCAACCAGCTTAATCTTCAAGCCTTTTTCTTTAGCATATTTTAATTCCAGTTCGCCAATGTTATCAATGCCATAGTTAAAAATATCAGCAGGTACAGTTTTAATTCCAAAAGCATGAGCCAATAAAATTTGCAGTTTGTATTTTGCATCAAACCCACCGGTGTCTAAAGTTGGGTTACTCTCTGCATAACCCTTTTCCTGCGCTTGTTTTAGAGCCTCTGCATACGACAAATTCTCTGCAAACGTTTTGGTAAGTATGTAGTTAGTGGAGCCGTTTACTATACCTTCTACCGATTCTAACAGGTCGTTGTCATAATACTCCTCAAGATTGCGGATAATAGGGATGCTGGCGCAACAGGCAGCCTCGTATAGCAAAGGCACACCATACTGCTGCTGCAATAACAGCAGTTCTTCAAAGTGTTCGGCTATCATTTTTTTGTTGGCAGTAACAACTGCCTTTCCGCTTTTTATGGCTGCGCTAACTATTTCAAAAGCGGCATCGGCATCATCAATTAATTCTACCACCACGTTTATGTCATTATTCAATAAGATATCGTTTTTATCAAATGTAAAATGGTCGGCGCTAATGGGGCGTTGCTTGCCTTTATTTTTAACGCATATTTTGCTTATTTGCGCCTTAAGACTAGGTGTTTTGTGTAATACCTCGTACAAGCCAAAGCCTACACAACCAAAGCCAAACAGGCCTATGTTTAAATTTTTCCTTTCCATGTTTTCTAAAAAAATTAAGCGGTGAATACTAATTTATTTGCAGCATGTTTTTTGGTTGCCAGTTCTATTGCCTGTTGCAAATCGGCAATAAGGTCTTGCACATCTTCTATGCCAACAGACAGGCGAATTAAACTATCTGTAACACCGGCAGCGTAGCGTTTTTCTGTAGGGATAGATTTATGTGTCATTTCGCAAGGCAGGCATAGTAAACTTTTAACCCCACCAAGGCTTTCGGCAAGTTTAAAAAGCTTGGTATTGCTAACAATATCAGTTGCCAGTTGCTTGTCGTCAATCTTTAAATCAAACGTAACTACGCCGCCAAAGTATTTTAGTTGTTCTGCTGCAATAGCGTGGTTTTTATGTGTTTTTAAACCCGGGTAGTAAACATTTTTTATTATGCTTTGCGTGGTTAAAAATTCGGCAATGGCTTGCGCGTTTTCGCTATGTTGTTTAATTCGAAGCACCAGGGTTTCAATTCCACGTATTACAAGCCAGCTATCAAACGGTGCCAGAATAGCCCCCGACGCGTTTTGTATAAATTTGATTTTCTCTCCCAACTCGGGTGTTGCAGTAACAACCAGGCCGGCAATTAAATCGCTGTGGCCGCTAAGGTATTTGGTTGCGCTGTGCACTACAATGTCGGCCCCGTAATTTATGGGCTTTTGCGCTGCCGGCGATGCAAACGTGTTATCTACACAAAGCAGTATGTTGTTGGCTTTGGCAATTTTTCCAATAGCCTCAATGTCTGATATTTTAAGCGTTGGGTTGGTAGGAGATTCTATCCAGATTAATTTGGTTTTGGGTGTTACCGCATTCAGTACATTTTCTGCATCGGTAGTATCTACGTAGGTTACAGTAATACCAAATTTTTCATAAATGTGGGTAAACAGCCTGAAAGCCCCGCCGTAGATATCGTCAACAGCTACTATCTCATCGCCAGCTTTCAGCAGTTTTATAACAGCATCTATTGCAGCTAATCCGCTGGCAAAAGCGTAACCGTTGCTTCCGTTTTCCAGTTTTGCAATTAAGTCTTCTAAAGCCTTACGGGTGGGGTTGTTGCTACGGGCATAGTCGTAGCCTTTGTTAACGCCGGGTGCTTCTTGAACGTATGTTGAGGTTTGGTAAATAGGTGTTGATATGGCACCTGTTAATTCATCAACCGGAATGCTGTGCAGAATTGTTGTTTGCTCGCTCATTGTCTTGTAAAATTTAAGTGTTCGACATTTTTTTTCGTTCATGCCGAACGCCTACCAAAACACACTTGCGGAGGAGCCTTAAAACAAAAAAGCTCTTCCGACAAGGTCAGAAGAGCTTTTAATATCTCGAGTTATTAAATGCTGAAATCTGAACTTATCTATCCCCAATTGGGGCAGGA
>JBIPNX010000510.1:0-3073 GCA_044378145.1 Flavobacteriales bacterium
TTGTAAAGCACAGCAGAGCACTATTGCGAATGGATGGCAGGCAGCAGCCCACGGAGCAAATGCAGCTATTTTGTGAAGAGTGTAATTCTAGGTTGATACAATGCAGGGGCAGGGGACACGTGTGCGTGCATATTAGGATGGTCTCTCGGTCAATAAAAGGCAGTGCTAACAGGGCTGGTGATAGGAGGGGTGCTGACCAAGCAAAGCCCAAGGCTGCGAAACACTTCAGGGTGATATATAATCCGGATCTTGTAAAACCAGATTGCTCCAATGCAGAAAAACGGACTGGGTTTGACGTCTTGAATGGAACTTACACCAAGGAGCAGCATAACATGGATTTTGTTTGGAAAGACAATCAGTTGCTCTTTGGGCATGAAAATTGTTTCAAGATGGCAAATGAAAAGAACAGTGTTTTGCAAGGTCTACAAATAAGAGGAGAAGGCGGCCGAAACCCATATTACAGTGTGGGAAAAGATAAAATTATCCAAGGGGAGTTACCTGCAATCTGCCCCAGGTGTAACACTGAACGCGCTTCAATTGCATCACTTAAGATTATGCCAATCACTCTGTACATGTCCGACCTTGCAGTGGTTCGTACTGAAATCGAGTATTACATTTGTCGCAACAAGGCTTGCAAGCATTGTGTTCACTCAAGTGGCTTATCCGACGGGTTCTGGTTCATTACCAAGAGTGTCGGAATATCTGTCATGCTGATCTGGGACTATATAACTCTTCAGAATGAGGCGCATGCACGTGACATGGCAGGCTATCACCGCCATTGCCAATTATTGCTTGCAGCTCGAATGAGAAGCGCATCGGCCACACTGTTTGCGCCGCAGCGATTCGTTGAGACATACTTTGTATTTTTATCTTGCTTGAATATATCGTTCAACAATGGCTGTTATGGTTGCACTTTAGATTCCCTTGACCGTGACCAAGTGCCAGAAATCACAAAGCATTCACATGCTCAGGATCTTGCGAATATGGCACCTGTAGGAGCCAGAGACATTAGTGCTGTTGGCGTGGACGGGCTCTCGAGGATGTTTGCAGACACACTCGATATCGACAAGGAAGACACTCTACCAGATGATGCTGCTGATGGACATAATAACAAAGAAACAATCAAAGGCACATCTGACCCGAAGTCAAGTGTTTTGGGCAGCTGCAAATGTTGCAAGAAGAACACCAACTTTGCCTCCCGACAATTTGATCGAAGTCCTATTAAAAAACATGAATGTGGATCCCAAGCTGACGCTGCAAGTCTGAGGAAACAGCTTCATGATCTTGGCAGCCTCATCAAGTCCTCGCGAGTATCGAATCTGTATGCGATTCAGGACGAACCTACCAATCCCATCACTACAGCTATAAAGCAAATAGAAGATTTGATTTTTAAGGAGGATTCCTGTCATGGTAGTTTGATTCTCATTGTCGGTCTAGCGAAGGTGTGTGCTCAGCCTAATGTGCTGTGCATGCATTTTGGCTTGCACAAGACCAAGCTGCTGCTGCGGTACACTGGGGAATTTCTGGGACAACTCGGAGGGAGTAATTCTGTACTCACGCTTTTGAAGCCTTGGGCAATAAGGGATAGCCTCGCATTGTGTGACGCATTTCAAAGTGCACACCGTGATCAGTCAGTGATTGTAGCGTGTCATAAAAAGTTAAAATCGATTTGTCAAACACGGCTTGCTACTCCCGGTCCACTTGCAGCGTCGCTTACCACTTTGCTAGATTTCGTCGAGTATGATGAGGTCAGTTGCCATAAAAAGCTTCAGCAGGAGGTCAACATGGCGATCCTCAATGCACTTCGTTTTGTGGCGCAGCGAACTGAAGAGGTCATGGTGTTTCACAAGGTTCACAACAGACCTTTATCTGAATGCACCCAGGAAGAAATAGAAGATGTACGTGCAAAGGGGTTCAAATTTCCAGTTCCTGTGCGTTTTCCAGGAAGAGACATTAATAAAGAATTTACAGATGAAGAGCTGGACATCAAGTCTCCCTCTCGCCCAAGCAATCCAGTGAAAGATGGTGGAGCGTACTACTTCACAAAAACTGGCGGTTGTGTGCGAGACCCACTCGAGTGTGAAGGTGAAGGTGAATCTGGCGATTGCAAAAAGCCAGGATATCAACACGACAGTCGTGCGGGTAGGTTTGCGAACAAGTTGATGGCTGTGTTCATGTACTGTGCCTGCCATGGCGAGTATATGGGGTACCACTCCACGCGTAATGAGGGGAGGAAGGACCCCTGGAACGTCTTGTATAGGCTTAAGCCTACTTTTCCGCACAATATTTCGTACGATTATTGCTGCGGGTGAGTGCACACTGAAGAATCACAGTTTTCCATCATGAAAGAAAACTCACGTGATACAGCTCACTCATACTGACTGTGTGCTCTGCACAGGTTGGAAACATATTCGCACAACAGGTGAGAGCACCTGCACACATGTTTAAGTCCCTAACAGCATCAATTTCTCATTGTGTGCTTATCTTTTGTATACTACAAGGAATTGACATGGACATGTGCAGAAATTTCCGCCATTCATCCTTGACGTGTTACAAGCACGACGTCTGGCATGGTTCCAGGGGCCATAAATGCAGTTCTGCTATGAGGTATTACTTGTAATCAAATACGGATTCAATGTACAAACATGATGATTTTTGTTTCTTTTCAGGTGGACTCCATATAAGGATGTAGTATTCCCATTCAATACGGCGGTGATGGAGCAGGTGAGTGCGTGAATGAGTACGTCATCAGGCTACCAGTCTATTCACAGAATGTTTGAATCAGGGCAATTCCTTCCTCGTCACTGTGCGACCTTCAGTCTCGCGGATGAAGGGCTGCAACGCGCACTTGAACATCATGTTTCTGATGTACTGCTGGAACCTCAAGAAGCTCTTCAGGATGTTGGACGCCCGTCAGCATATTTCTATGGAGGAAGCGGAGGGAAAAGAAGAGGAGGAGGAGGGTGGAGAGGAAGAGGGGGCGGAGGCAGAGGAAGAGGAGGAAGGGGAGGAAAAGGAGGAGGAGGAGGAGGAGGAGGAAGAGGAGTTTCTTTCTCAAGTTGGGGAGGAGGAG
>JBIPNX010000365.1:0-3070 GCA_044378145.1 Flavobacteriales bacterium
GTACCCTTTTTCTGAACCAAAAACTAAACCTATTACCTATCGTTTGGCTTAGCCAATGTTATTTACTAGAAATTGTATTTGTTTTCTTCAATAAGCTTAGCAGCTATACGGCGACGTGCATCCCTGGTATTAATAGGTTGTGTCTTGGTAAAGCGTTTTAAGCCCATTAGCATTACGCGTTGCTCATCACCTTCGGCAAAGCTGTTGATAGCCTCTTTACCGGCTTTGTTAATACGGTCGGCGGCGTCGTTTATAAACACCTGCGCAATATCAACATAAACCTGTGCAGCTTCAGGGCCTTTGGTAGCAAGCAAACGCTCAGCACGTAGTAATACCGATTCTGCAACATAGGTATCTATAACCATATCAGCAGCATTCATAAGTATTTCCTGCTCTTTGGCCAGGCTAGCCATAAATTTTTGCGCGGCAGCACCGGCAACCATTAACACAGCTTTTTTGAAGTTTTTAACGTAGCCTTTTTCTAAAGCAAATGGTACATCTTCAGGGGCTTCAAAAGAAGGAACAGAAAGCAACTCACCGGCAACTGCCATAGCAGGGCCCATAAGGTCTAACTGGCCTTTCATGGCTTTTTTAAACATCATGTCTACAATCAACATGCGGTTAATTTCGTTAGTGCCTTCAAATATGCGGTTAATACGGGCATCGCGGTAAGCACGGTCCATAGGTGCCTCTGCAGAGTAACCCATACCACCGTAAATCTGAACGCCTTCGTCAACTACGTAATCAAGAACTTCAGAACCAAAAACTTTCATAATAGCACACTCTATAGCGTATTGTTCTACGCCTTTAAGTTCTGCCATTTGTTGGTCCATGCCACCGGCTACCAAAGCTTCAACGGCATCGTCAATGTTTTGGCCTGCACGGTATGTAGCAGACTCAGCAGCAAATGTGCGGATAACCTGCTCAGCAAGTTTGTAACGTATAGCACCGTATTTAGAAATAGGACGCTCAAATTGCTCACGCTCGTTAGCATAGTTAACAGATTGTGTAATGCAAGCTTTGCTACCGCCAACGGCTGCAGCACCTAATTTAATACGGCCAATATTTAGAATGTTTACGGCAATTTTGAAACCGTTTTCGCGGTCTGAAAGAAGGTTTTCTACAGGTACTTCGCAGTTGTTAAAGAACACCTGGCGGGTAGAAGAACCCTTGATACCCATTTTCTTTTCTTCCTCATTAAGAGTGATACCGCCAAAGTTTTTTTCTACGATAAATGCAGAAAGGTTTTTGTCGTCGTCAATCTTAGCGAAAACGATGAATACCTCAGCAAAACCTGAGTTGGTAATCCACATTTTCTGGCCGTTGATAACGTACTTAGTACCATCGGCATTTAATGTAGCTTTGGTTTTGCCAGAGTTAGCGTCAGAACCTGAGCTAGGCTCGGTTAAGCAATAGCAGGCTTTCCACTCGCCGGTAGCAAGTTTAGGAAGGTATTTTGCTTTTTGCTCAGCATTACCATAATATACAATAGGTAGCGTACCAATACCTGTGTGGGCCGAGAAGCCTACAGCAAAAGCATGGCCTGCGCCAGTTACTTCAGTTAGTAAAAGGCCGGTGTTAAAGTCTTTGCCATAGCCACCGTACTCTTCAGGAATTGAAACAGCCAGTAAGCCTAATTCGCCTGCTTTATCAATTAAAGAAGGCATAAGCTCAGGCTCTTTCATAGAGTCTATGCGGTCTAATATCGGCCAAACTTCAGCCTTTAAAAAGTCGGTGCACGATTGTGCAATCATTAATTGCTCTTCATTCCATTGTTCAGGAATAAAAATGTCGGCGGCATCAGTTTCACGAATAAGAAACTCTCCTCCTTTAATAGCGTTTTTCGCAGCTGTTTCCATTATTTTTAAAATAGTTTAACAAGGCAATATTAAGTAAAAAATATTATGCATGCATAACAAATTGGTAAAAAATCATACTTGGAATGAAATTTTTCTCTTTGTAAATCAATCAATTATGAAAATAAAGGTATGCAAGCCTACATTTTTACTTGCCGGGGCTGGCTAAGGCAGGTACTTTTCCCGGAGGTGGGTCAGGATATGTAGTTTTTATTGCCTGCCCATTTACGTATTCAACTGTTCGTAACAACTTACCGTTAGACTGGTAATACTTCCATTGGCCGCTTTGTCTGCCGTTTATATAAAGGCCTGTAGCACGGGTTTCGCCGGTTGTACTATAATAGTATGTCCATGTGCCCGATCGCTTACCGTAGTTATACTCACCCGATGCCTGGGTTTGGCCGTTAAAGAAAAAGGTCTCAAACTCACCATCGCGCTTACCGTCAAAGTAGTTACAGGTAATGCGTATGCGGCCTGTTGTTGCATGGTACCATGTGCAGCTACCGTGCATTTTGTTATCCTTATAGTTAAGGTCGTTTAGTAATAACCCGCTATATGAATAAAACTTCCATAAACCCTGGCGGCGCATAGAAGCATCTTTACAGTTTAAATGCCTGTCGCCTTTGGGCCTGTATTGTGGTTTAGTGCAATATAAATCGCCTGAATCCTGAGCCTGTAAAGTGAATGTAATAAGGGACGCAGCTGATATAATAACAGCCTTGAATGAGGGTATAGATAATATGCTTTTTTTAGCGTATTGCTTACTAAACATATGCTGTACAATGAGTACGGACAAGTAAAATTAAGTAAAAAAATCTATAATTACCAAATATTAACTTTATACTGTTGATTTTTAAGTAGTTACTAAGCTAATTAGTAGCTGTTCTATTAGACAAACAAAAAAGCCCATGGTTTAAACCACAGGCTTTAAATTTTTAAGTCCATCTCTTTGAGAGAGGGATTGGGGAGAGGCTTTAGTTAAGCAATTCGAAAATGCCGGTAGCACCCTGGCCGGTACCTACGCACATGGTAACAATACCATATTTGCTCTTGCGGGCGCGCATTTCGTTAAATAACTGCACCGATAGCTTAGCACCTGTGCAACCCAGCGGGTGGCCCAGGGCAATAGCACCTCCGTTTACGTTAACCTTATCGGGGTTAATGCCAAGGGTGCGCACAATAGCTAACGATTGAGAAGCAAAGGCTTCGTTAAG
>JBIPNX010000364.1:0-3070 GCA_044378145.1 Flavobacteriales bacterium
ATTCTTTGGTAATGGGCGTACGGTGCGCAATATGGTAAATGAGTGTGTACGCAACCAGCACTTGCGTTTAGCCGCTATTCCATCAGCTGAACGTACTCCTGAAATGCTGTCTACCCTAACCTATGCTGATGTTAAAGAGTTTGAGGTAAAAGATTCAGGTACTCGTTTAGGATTCAGGTCTGGCTCAAGATAATTACTTTTTGTATTTATCATTAAGACCTCTGTTCTCTAAGAGCATCTCAATGGTTTTATTTAGCCTGGTTTGGCGTGTCTCATCGCGTTTGGCTGATGTTATCCATTCTATGTACTCTTTTTTGTGGCTGAAAGAGAACTTATCAAATACTGCTTTGGCTTTTTTATTCTTATTAAGCAATGCCTCTAAATCTGCAGGGGTTTCAATAACCTTGGGCAATGGCGGCGGATTAATACCCTGTATATTCAGTTCTACAGCTTCTTTAATGTAATCAATAATAAGCGCATCATTTATCTGTTTTATATCAGTAAACTTAATGCTTAGTACCTTCTCATTTCCCTCGCCAAAGTTGAACAGTTTGGCTTTGTCGCTCATAATTGCACCCTTGTAAAAATGCATGTTGGCGTGTTTTTTAAAACCCCAAATACCGCATACCATACCTTTATAATTAAAGTTAGGCCCCCATTTCCAATCCTCAACAATATCAGGCCATGCAGCATGTACAAGTTTTCTTAACTTAACACACATAGCTTTGATATCAGGCTCCATTTCTTCAAAGGCCTGATCTATAAGCGCTGGTGCATCTTTATTGATTTTAGTGGACATGTTTATTTTGTATTTTCCTTAAACAAATTTACTGTTCGTGAGATAATACGCAACCTGTCAATTACCAATAATAATAGATAAGAACCCAACAGCATCAATGCTATTATAGCATACATGCCTAAGGCGAATTTAACTGTCCATTCAAATGCAATTTTTAAGCGCTGCATCAGGCTAATGGTGGTTTTATGTTCCTCTTTCTCTGTAAGGAAAAACTTAACGGTACAAAACTCATTTTCTTCGTCAAAATTACCCAGTTCAACACCCAGGTCTTGCAGCTCTCCTTCTATCTCCAGTATCCTGTTTTCCAGTTGCACATATTCATCAATTTTCCCGGGACGGCCCTTCAACTCTAGCAATGAGTTCCGCACTTTTTCAAGCGATACTTTTTTCGCGTTTAATTGCAGGTACTCATTGGTCATATCGGTTTTGGTAACCTGCTTAGAAGTAATCTTTCCAATTTTTTGCACGGCAATGCAAAAGCTATCAAACTTTTCAGGGCCAATGCCTATCACCAGATTAAGCGACCGGTTTCCTTTATTTCCCCTGTTTTGCTCATATTGGATAACCCCGCCAAAGCCTTTAATTTTATTCTTTATCTCTTTTTCGTCTTCTTCAAACTTGTTGGTTTTAGAACGAAGCGTAGCAACCTTTTCATACTTCTGGGTATTTACAGTTGGGGGAGCAGATATAGACATTTTAGCATCTGAAGGTGCTTGCACATCCATAGCATCTGCTTTATAATCCTTCTTAATGCTTTCAGAAGCATAGTTCTTTCGCGAGTACGATACATCTGAATTGTCAGAATCATTGTCGGTAGTGTAAGTGGTACCGGGGTAGTAGTAGCCGTATGTCAGGCGACCCAAAAAGAGTACTACAAAAATGGCCAGGGCAACAAAAAATACTTTGCGCGCACGGCGTTTCAGGTTGGTATTCATTGGTTAGGATTTTTTATGTGCTTACGATAAAAAGTTCAAATAGTTTTATCCTAAGACCGACAAAAACAAGAGGTTGTCGGAAATGCTTTATACCCTCAACGAGCCGCGGAAACCTCTGGCTGCATAGTATGATTCTGCACCGTTGTGATAGGTAAAGACGGTATCAAAACGACGGTCGCAAAACAATGCTCCTTTAAGTTTTCTAATCTTGGCAGGCGTTTCTATCCAGCTCGATGTTTTCAAGTCAAACTCTCCAAGTTGCTGCAGTTCCCGGTACTGCTCTTCAGTCAATATGTCAATGCCCATATCATTTACCATACCTATGGCGCTATTGGCGGGTTTATTCTCCTTACGAGATTCAAGTGCCTGATGGTCGTAACATATACTGCGGCGACCTTTAGGGCTTTCTGCGGCGCAATCAAAGAAAATATATTCATCCGTCTTTTTATCCTGACCTACAACATCAGGTTCTCCACCGGTTTCTTCCATCATATCCAACGACCATAATTTATCTGCATTTTTCTCCAGCCTTGCTTGCACATCTGCCCATTTAATGCCTTTGTGACGGTCCATGTTTTTTTCAAAACGGGTTTTTAATATCTTAAGCAGTGATTCTTGCTGTTCTGGTGAAAGTTTGTTTTTCATTTTACCGTATGGTTAATGCAGCCAAATTTAACTATTAGTTTTATATACTATTAATGGAGGATTAACTGTGTTGATACTCGTATGGGTTGAAACAAGAGGATTAGCTGTGCTAATCCTCCGCAAGGTGGGCTGATAATACTCCAAAGCCTTTACGCTTACTACGTAAGCTTTACTTTTTGTTTTCTATCGCCTTACGAAAGCAAGCTTTCAACGGCGTAAAACAAAAAAGTCCTTGTGTTACACACAAAGACTTTCTGTTTTTTCGTTGTCGGGACGAGAGGATTTGAACCTCCGACCTCCAGCACCCCATGCTGGCGCGATACCAGGCTACGCTACGTCCCGAACAATACTTCCCGTTAAGGGTCGGCAAAGATACAATTTTCCCCAAATTCTGCAACGGGGTTAATTTTCCTTTAATTTTTAGCACTTATAGGCTTTAGATAATGGCATTGCATTGTATTATAGAGTAATTTTGCGCGCCTTACAATATTAACCCCCGTCAATCGTTCAAATTAGCATGACAAAATACTTAGTTGGCCTTATTTTACTGATATTATTACAAGCGCCCAACGCCCTTTTTGCCCAAAACTATACAATTAGTGGTACTGTTACCGATGGCAAAACCGGCGAAACCCTTATTGGTGCTACAGTAGTGCTTAAAGAAAACGGCAAAGGTGCTGCATCAAACGTA
>JBIPNX010000029.1:0-11251 GCA_044378145.1 Flavobacteriales bacterium
ATCACCCAACGCCCTTTTTGCCCAAAACTATACAATTAGTGGTACTGTTACCGATGGCAAAACCGGCGAAACCCTTATTGGTGCTACAGTAGTGCTTAAAGAAAACGGCAAAGGTGCTGCATCAAACGTATATGGTTTTTACTCTGTAACATCAGAAACAGGAACCTTTACACTGGTTGCCTCTTACCTTGGTTATGATGATTACAAACAAACCATTACCCTGGATAAAGACCAGCGCATCAGCATTGCATTATCACCTAAAACCATTACTACCAAAACCGTAGAAATTACCGGTGAGCGTAACGACGATAACGTTACCAAAACCACCATGGGGCAGATAAAGCTTGATATAAACACCATCAGGTCTATTCCTGTTTTTATGGGCGAGGTGGATGTACTAAAGACTATACAGCTGCTGCCGGGTGTTAAAGGTGGCTCTGAGGGTAATGCAGGCTTTTATGTTCGCGGTGGTGGTCCCGACCAAAACCTTATTTTGCTGGATGAAGCAACAGTATACAACGCAGGCCACTTGTTTGGCTTTTTCTCTGTTTTTAACGGCGATGCCGTAAAGGGCATCAACCTGATAAAAGGCGGCATGCCTGCTCAATACGGTGGCCGTTTAGCATCGGTGTTAGATATTACCATGAAAGATGGTAACAACCAGAAATTCCATGCCGATGGTGGTATTGGTATGATAGCTTCGCGCTTAACACTACAGGGCCCTATAAAGAAAAACAAAGCCTCTTTTATCATATCAGGCCGACGTACGTATGCAGATATTTTGGCGCAGCCTTTTATCCCCGATACCTCTCCGTTCAAAGGCTCTGGCTACTATTTCTACGATTTAAACGCTAAGGTAAACTGGCAGATAGGCGACCGTGACCGTGTGTTTTTAAGCGGTTATTTCGGGCGCGATGTATTTACTTTCTCCAATCAGGATTTTGGCTTTAAAACTAAAATAGCTTGGGGCAATGCCACGCTAACCGGCCGTTGGAACCACGTATTCAACGACAAACTGTTCTCTAACGTATCGTTAATTTTTACCGACTATAAATTTAGTTTTGATGCCGCGCAAGACCAGTTCAAGCTGGGCTTTTATTCGGGCATTCGAGACTATAATGCCAAAATGGACTTTAACTGGGTGCCTAATGTGCGCCACAATATTAAGTTTGGTGTTAACTACATTTACCATAGGTTTACCCCCAACAATGCATACGCATCAGCGGGAGATCAGGAATTTGACCTTGGCGACCCTGAAACACTCTATGCCAACGAAGGGGCCATATACATAAGCGATGATTTTGATGTTACGGAGAACTTCTCTATCAGTGCAGGTTTACGCTTATCTGGCTTTCAGCAAGTAGGGCCATTTACCCGTTACTATAAAGATAACCAAGGCTACACTACCGACTCTGTAAACTACAGCCGTGGCGAGTCTATTAAGTTGTATGGTGGTTTGGAGCCCCGCTTAGCTATTAAATATGCCTTCAATTCAAAAATGTCTATCAAAGCATCGTATACCCGTAACCTGCAATACCTGCATTTAACAAATATTGCCTCTATATCATTACCTACCGATTTATGGTTCCCATCAACCGAGCGTGTTAAACCGCAGATTGGCAGCCAGTACTCGCTTGGTGTGTTCCGCAATTTTGCCGATAATACCTGGGAAACTTCTGTTGAGTTGTATTACAAAGACATGAAGAACCAGATAGAATACAAAGATGGTTATGTGCCGGGTTCATCATTAAATGACAACCTGGATAACTCACTTGTATTTGGTAAGGGCTGGGCTTATGGTGCTGAATTTTTTGTAAAGAAAGCACTGGGTAAAACAACAGGTTGGTTAGGCTACACCCTATCTTGGACACATCGTAAGTTTGATGATATAAACCAGGGAGAGCCTTATTTTGCCCGCTACGACCGCCGCCACGATATACAGTTTATTATAACGCATGAATTTAACCCAAAATGGACAGTTTCTGCCGTATGGGTGTACTCAACAGGTAATGCGTTAACACTGCAAACAGGCCGTTATATTTATGATGGTAACATTGTAAACGAGTTTGGCCCACGCAATGCCTACCGCATGGTACCATACCACCGTATGGACCTATCTGTAACTTGGACAGCTAAGAAAACAGAGAAGTTTACTTCTGCCTGGAACTTGTCTATCTATAACGTATACAGCCGCCAAAACCCATACTTTATATACTTTGCTGCCGAGGGTGATATTACTCAGGGACAAGTAAAATTATCGGCAAGGCAGGTGTCCTTATTCCCAATTATTCCTGCTATAACCTGGAACTTTAGTTTTTAACGAAAATGAAAGCGCCTAAACACATATTATTATTTGCTTTTGCAGCCATATTCCTTTTTTATGCCTGCGAAAAAGAGATTACCGTAGACCTGCCACAACCTGACCCTAAGGTATGTGTAGAGGGTTATATTTTTGAAGGGGAACGTCCGTACATTATCCTTACCCGTAACGCCGGTTACTTCGACCCTATCGACTCTGCATCAATAGTGAATAGCTTTATTTTTAATGGTACTGTTATCGTGTCTGATGGTATCAATACCGATACACTGGCCTTTCAACAAGCTAACGAATCGCCACTGGGATTTGCGTATGTAGATGCTACCCCAACTGTAATTGGCCAGGCAGGTAAAACCTATAACCTTACTGTTATTGCCGATGGACAAACGGTAACTTCTACCACTACTATAATTGCGCCAACCCCATTAGATAGCACCCGCTGGAAACTGGACGGACAGGAAGACAGCCTTGGCCTGGTGTGGATTTACTTTACCGACCCCGGTGTTGACTTGCGCGGATACCGTATAATGTCTCGCAGGGTTAGTGCTATTGAAGGCAGAAACGAACCTTACTTCCGTACCAACTTTTATTTTGAAAATGCTTTGTTTGCAGGCCAACAAGCACCTGTAGGCTTTGGCCGTGCCGAGCAATACGGCGAAGGCCTGTTGGATGAAGGCCCTGATGATCCTGATTTTGGTTACTACCGTGTTGGCGATACAGTGCAGCTTAGGCTTTGCACTATAGACAAACCGTATTACGACTTTTTAAATACCTTGGGTAACTCAATTGGAAGCAGCGGCAGCCCGTTTGCATCGCCAAACAATGTGCAAAGCAATATTGTTGGAGGCTTAGGTGGATGGGGCGGCCATGGTGTTACACAGTATCAAATAGTTTGTGCATACTAATGATTAAACTACAGAAATACAACGCAATTTTTACCGGCATAATATTGCTGGCAGGTTTTGTATTTCTACAATCGTGCGAGAAAGAGATAACGGTGGATATGCCACAACCCGACCAGAAAATTGTGGTGGAAGGGTATATTTTTGAAGGAGAAAGGCCGTATGTTATCCTATCTAAAAACGCAGGGTACTTTGAGCCAATAGATTCTGCCGCATTGGTAAACACCTTTATTTACGATGCCATTGTTACCGTAACCGATGGTACCAATACCGATACTTTAACCCTGCAACCTGCAGCTGAATCGGCATACGGTTTTGCCTATGTAAAACAAGCACCTACAGTTATTGGCACTGCAGGCAAAACATACGATTTAAAAGTAATAGCCATTGGGCAAACAGTAACATCTACCACACGCATTATTCCTATGGTGCCCATGGATAGTACTAAGTGGGTTGAATATGAAGATTATGACTCGTTAGGGTATGTATATGTACACTTTACCGACCCCGGTATTGATGAACGTGCCTACCGAGTATTCTCTCGTCGCGTTAGTGCCAACCCTGAGCGTAATGAGCCCCTATTCAGGCCTAATTTTTATTCTTCAAACCGCTTTTATAAAGGGCAGCCAATAGAATTTGGCATATCGCGTGCACGCCAGTTTAGCGACCAGTTTAATGAGGATAACCCCGACCCTGACTTACGCAGCTATCGCTTAGGCGATACCGCGCAGGTGCGTATTTGTACTATGGATTTGCCCAATTATAGTTTCTATAACTCACTAAGCAATTCTGATAATGCAGGCAATCCATTTTCAGCCCCGGGGAATGTGCAAACCAATATTGTAGGCGGGCTTGGCTGTTGGGGAGGCTATGGAGTTAACCAGTTTCAAATTATTTGCTACCCGTAATGATTTGGGAAGCAGGATATAAAACTATTTCCTTCTCCGCACTTTCATTGTGCGGCCTGCTAATCTTACAATCGTGCGAAAAAGAAATTACGGTAGACCTGCCACAACCTGAACCTAAAATTGTAGTAGAAGGCTATATTTCTACAGGGTTAAGGCCTTACGTAATGCTATCAAAAAACTCGCCGTACTTTGCGCCTATAGACTCTGCCGCTTTGGCTAACTCTATAATTTATGATGCCCTGGTTATTGTTAGCGATGGCGTAAATACCGATACCCTTACATTTCAATCGGCTAACGAGGCTCCGTTAAAATTTGCCTACATTAAACAAAACGGTACGGTAATAGGACAGGCAGGGAAAACCTATTCTTTGTTTGTTGTTGCTAATGGCGATACAGTTACATCAACTACGCAAATAATTGCAAGCCCGCCCATAGATAGTTTACATTGGGTACCCGATGCGGAAGGAGACACGTTAGGCCTGGTTTGGGTTTATTTTCGAGACCCGGGAATTGATGAGCGCGGGTACAGGTTTATGTCGCGCAGAAAAAGCAATATACCTAAACGCAACGACCGTATGTTCAGGCCCAACACATTATTGCTAAATCAATTATTTTGGGGACAAAACTACTCGTTTGGCGTTGGCAGGCCCGATAAATATGCTGATGGATTGTCTGAAGATAACTACGACCACGCCGATAGAAAACGATACCGCATAGGTGATACCGTTAGAATTAGATTATGCAGTATTGATTTACCTGCCTATTATTTCTTTAATAGTGTAGAACAGTCTATGGATGATAACAACAGCCCTTTTGCATCGCCAAACAATGTAATTAGCAACATAAACGGGGGTTTAGGTTGCTGGGTTGGATACGGGGTGAGTGAAAAACAGGTTGTTTGTTTTCCCTAAATCCTAATTGGTTTTCTTATCCTTATTTTTGAATGCCCCGCTTCGCCACGCATCAATAAACTTAGCCCATGCCAACGGGTTTAACAGGCTTATTTGTTGTGCCTGCCCTGCATAGTATAACCTGGACTGTTGCTGGTTCATGCTGTATTTGTAACTCATATAAGGGTCGGCGCCACCCGCACTTGTCGGCAGGCCGGCCGGATCAAGGTTCTTTTGGGCACGTATAAGGTCGTTATCGGGCAGGTCAAGGTTTAAGAACGATGTTTTAAACTGCTCTCGGGTAGGCCAGGGGTAAATATCAATGGTAGGCAGCGCAATGGTGTCGCGCTTTAATACCTGAATAAGTGAGTAACGTCCGTCCTCCAAACTATCAGGAATAATAAACTTAACCTTACGATAGCCTATGGCCGAAAATTCTATAGTATCCCTTTCGTACGCTACAAAAGTGAAAAAGCCGTAGTAGTCGGATACTGTACCACGGGCGCTGTTATGTACCATAATACTGGTAAAAGGAATAGGGTACAGGCTATCTGCACTTACCACCACGCCTGAAAACTGAACCAAATTCTGGCTTTTGGCAAACGAAAACGCGAATAGCGCTATTATTACTACAAAAAACTTTTTCATCTTGTCAAAATTAACATCTTACCTACAAATAACAACGTTTAAAGTGTAAAAACGTTTGAAAACCCTAACGCTTTAATATTAAAACTATTTTTGCAGGCAATAAATATGCCGCAAAAACCATTTTATAAACGTTTATGGCTAAGGGTGCTTGTAGCCCTGGGGCTAGGTATTGCCTTATTTTTTGCTTTTAAAGTACCCATTTTACAAGCAATGGGCAATAATTTACGTAGCGAGGACGAGCCTGTAAAAACCCGCTACTTGTTTGTTTTAAGCGGTGGTGCTTACGACCGTGGCCACGAGGCGGCACGTTTGTACAAAGCAGGATTGGTAGACACATTGGTTTGCACCGGCGAAAATATCCAGCAAAACCTGTTGGCATTGGGTATAGATATTAATGAAGCACAGTTGACTGATAGCGCTTTGGTTCGTTTTGGCGTGCCGCAAGAGCGTATTATAGTTGTACCCAAAGGCACCAGCACATTACAAGAAGCAAGTGTTATACGCGATTTTTGCCTTAAAAAAGGCCAGTTAAGAGCATCGGTACTTAGCGATAAATTCCACACCGGCCGGGCTAAAGAGCTGATTAAGCCCATATTGAAGAAGGAGGGCATAGGGTTAACCATGATAGGCTCCCCATCATCGCAATACAACGAAGACCGTTGGTGGGAGAGTGAGAACGGCCTTATTATGGTAAATAATGAGTATGCTAAAAAGGTGTATTATTTGTTAAACTAATTATTATGTGTGGCATAGCAGGTTTTATTTTCTTTGATGAAGGCCGTAGGGTTGATAATACCGCTCTGCAAAATTTTTCTGAGTGCCTTAAGTTTCGTGGCCCGGATGAAGAAGGATTTGATATTTCAACCACATCAGATTACCAGGTAGCATTTGCCCACAAGCGGTTAAGCATTATAGACCTTTCGGTAACCGGAAGGCAACCCATGAAGAGTATTTCGGGCAATACGGTGATTGTATTCAATGGTGAGATTTATAATTTTCAATCGGTAAAAGCTAAGCTGGAAGCGGCGGGAAGGAAATTCAGAGGCACATCAGACACTGAAGTAATTTTAGAAGCCTACGAACAATGGGGCATTGATAAAACACTGGCAGAAATTGAGGGCATGTTCGCCTTTTGCCTGTTTGATTATACCACACAAAAAGCCTTTATAGCGCGCGACAGGTTTGGGCAAAAACCTTTGTATTACCGTGTGTTTGGTAACAACATAGCTTTTAGTTCAGACATACGCTCTTTTGAGCATTATTTTAACGACCTGACACTGGACGAATATGCCCTGCAATATTATTTTCAGGAGCTCTCTACACCCATCCATAACTCCATTTGGAACGAGGTAAAAAAACTACTGCCCGGGCACTTGGCAACATTTACCAAGCAAGGCTACAGCGCAAAACAGTATTGGGATTTTAATTTTACGCGCAAGGTTAATATCAGCATAGAAGAGGCGGTAGAAGAATCGGACAGGCTGATAAACCAATCGGTAGCAAGGCAGTTAATTGCCGACGTACCCGTGGGTACTTTCTTAAGCGGTGGGGTAGATTCCAGTTTGGTAACAGCCATTGCCGCCCGTAACTATGGTAAAAAGCTATCTACTTTTAGTGTAGGCTTTAATTACGAAAGCTATAACGAATTGCCATTTGCCAATGCTGTTGCTGAACAGTACCAAACAGACCACCACCAGATTATTATTGAGCCTAACGTTATTGATATAGCTAAGGGGCTGATAAATGAGTATGGCGAGCCTTTTGCCGACTCATCTATGATACCCTCATACTACCTGTGTAAATTTGCCGCAAAGCACATTAAAGTAATTCTGGGTGGCGATGGCGGCGATGAGCTTTTTGGCGGCTACCGCACCTATAACCAGGGCAAGCGTATGGAAGAATGGTATGCAAAAACATACCTCCACCCTGTTTTTAAATTAGGCAGTAAATTAAACCTGCACCCTAAGTTTAACTACCTGGCAGGTATTGCCAATAAAGATGTGGATACAGTAGCAAGTGCGCTGTACCGTAATATGGGCTTTAGCAATGCCGATATGAAAACCCTATTTGGCAAAGGATTTACTTATGCCATGAAAAAGGAATACGAAAAGGCCATTGCCGATGCGCAAGAAGTTGCACCGGGTATATTTGACCAGCTACTTTACGGCAGCAACAAAACCCGTTTGGTAAACGACTATATTCCTAAGGTTGACAGGGCATCGATGTACGCATCGCTGGAAGTGCGCAGCCCTTTCCTTGATAAGGATTTGGTTGAGTTTACCTCTACACTTACTTATAAGCAACTACTGCATAACGATACCAATAAATACCTGACCAAAAAAGTAGCTGAGAAATATGTGCCCCACCACATATTATACCGCGAAAAAATGGGCTTTGGTATACCAGTTGGGCATTGGTTTAAAAATGAACTAAAGCAGCAATTATTTGATGTTGTATTGGGCCAAAAACAAACCATGGTTGATATTAACTATGGCTTTGTAGAGCAGGTTATAAAAGAACACATGGATAACAAAGCCGACCATAGCGACAAGCTTTGGGCACTTTATGTATTTCATGTTTGGTGTGGGTTGAAGAAAAAATAGTCACTAATAGCTATACGGCCTCAAAATAACCCTATCAATTCCTTTAAACCTTTGCTGAAAATTATCTTTTTGCTTGAAAAGGCTATCACTTTCTATTTGAAAGAAATCCAACTGTAGTTTATCTTTTATGCAGTCGGGGATATAAACCAATGCAGGGCCTCCTACCCTTAAATTTTTCAGGTTTATACAACTGCATATACTTTCCGGTATAGAATCAATATAATTCCCCATTAAGAATAGTGCTTCTAAATTTTTCAGCTGACCAATTTCGTTAGGTATTTTGGTTATTTTATTGCTAGAGCCGTCAATAACCACAAGGTTTTGCAAGCGGGCAATTTCTTTGGGGATTGCTGTAACTTCCTGTTGACTAAAATTAAGTTGCTCAAGATTGGAAAATTTAAAAACGGTATCTGGAATATAAGTGTATTGATTAGGATACCTGTATAGCTTAAACTTTCTCACATATTCGTAATCATCTTCATCGTAAGGTATTTCTACCGTTTCGTAATCTCTATAGTATTCCCTCTCTGTTTTATATTTATCAATATAATATGATACATATAAAAAAATCAAGGGCGTAACCGGTAATAAAAAACCTAAAGCAACCTTTTTAAATAACTTCTTTTCACCTTGTTTATAGTATGCTAAAAACAGGAACAAATAAAAGCATACAAGGTAGGCCCATGTAGCAATTTCAGCTACGTTCTCTATCCCATTAAAGTAATGGTGCCCCGTGTTTAAAAACATATAAATGGCATAACCACCCATATCATCCCCGCCATCTTCCTGAAAAAAGAAAGCAGCCATATACAATAGTCCCATTAAAACCGGCAGTAACTTTGCTACAACACTAAGTTTGTTCCATTGTCTGTTTATGGCCTTTAGAACCACTATCTGCATTGCAGTACCAATGGGGATAAGAATGAGTGCTATTAGGACACCAAAACCCACACACGAAAGCCTTGCCATTGCTGCTACTAACGTAGCAAAAATAAAAAAGCCCATTACCAGCCATTTAATAATGGTACCGATAATGGGCTTCGTTGTATTGTTATCCATTTACAAGCTTTTCAGCACCTCGTTAATGCTCACTTTGGCATTAACAATGCGTGGCAGGTCGGCAATAGCTACACGTTCCTGCGTCATGGTATCACGCTCTCGGATTGTAACGGTGTTGTCTTCCAGCGACTGGTGGTCAACCGTAATACAGAAAGGCGTACCGATAGAATCCTGGCGACGGTAACGCTTGCCAATAGAGTCTTTCTCATCGTACTGGGTAATATGGTCGTACTTCAATACGTCCAGTATCTCGCGGGCTTTCTCAGGCAGGCCATCTTTCTTGGTTAATGGCATTACACAAACCTTAACCGGGGCAAGGAAAGCAGGGATATTTAATACCTCGCGGGCAGTACCGTCTTCCAGTTTCTCCTCGTTATACGCAGTACTTAAAATAGCCAGGAACATACGGTCTAAACCTATAGATGTTTCTACTACATAAGGAATATAGCTTTCATTCAATTCAGGATCGAAGTAGCGTAGCTTTTTGCCCGAGAATTCTTCGTGGCTCTTAAGGTCAAAATCGGTGCGGGAGTGGATGCCCTCCAGCTCTTTAAAACCAAATGGGAACTCAAACTCAATATCGGCCGCTGCATTAGCGTAGTGGGCCAGTTTTAAATGGTCGTGGAAACGGTGTTTACCATCAGCAAAACCAAGGGCCTTGTGCCATTGCATACGTTTGGCTTTCCAGGTTTCGTACCATTCCATCTCTGTGCCGGGGCGAACAAAGAATTGCATCTCCATTTGTTCAAACTCTCGCATGCGGAAAATGAACTGGCGGGCAACAATCTCGTTACGGAAAGCCTTACCTATTTGCGCTATACCAAATGGAATACGCATACGGCCTGTCTTTTGTACGTTTAGGAAGTTAACGAAGATACCCTGTGCTGTTTCGGGGCGCAGGTAAATCTTAGAAGAATCCTCACTAACGCTGCCCATTTCGGTGCTAAACATCAGGTTAAACTGGCGCACATCGGTCCAGTTTTTGGTGCCCGATATTGGGCAAACAATTTCCAAATCAATAATGATTTGTTTGATGCCGTCCATATCGTTAGCCTCTAAAGCGGCTTTAAAACGGGTATTAACAGCGTCTATCTTGGTTTGGTTCTCTACCACACGGGCGTTGGTGCTGCGGAACATAGCCTCATCAAAAGGAGAAAAACGGGCCTTGGCCTTTTCTACTTCCTTTTCAATTTTGGCTTCTATTTTTTGTACCGCCTCTTCAATAAGCACATCGGCACGGTAACGCTTTTTGCTGTCTTTGTTGTCAATCAAAGGGTCGTTAAAGGCATCAACGTGGCCCGATGCTTTCCATACCGTAGGGTGCATAAAAATAGCGGAATCAATACCCACTATATTCTCATTCATTTGCACCATGGCTTTCCACCAGTACTCGCGTATGTTCTTTTTTAACTCTGCACCGTACTGGCCATAATCGTAAACGGCGGCAAGGCCGTCGTATATCTCCGACGATTGAAAAATAAAGCCATACTCTTTGGCGTGCGATATAATTTTAGGAAAAAGCTCTGCGTTATTGCTCATAATGGCGGCAAAGATAGTAATTGTCAATTGACAATTACTTTTTCCGATAAAGTGGAAAATGTGTTTTTGTAAGCATGATTGTAAAGTTATAATTTCATACTATAATTAAACGCCATGAAAGAAAAACTACTTGCCATATTTATATTTCTGTCTGGTATTGCAAATGCGCAATGCGATGCCAGCTTTACTTGGAGTTTTGATACCCAAACTAATATTCTTGCCTGTAACGCCACAGTTACAAATCCTAACTTTATCGATATGTGGAACTTATCAGACACCATCAATTTTGCTGGTTATTTGAATGATGAAAACATAGATGTTTTTACTGTTCCAATACCTTATGGAATTTTTGATTTTTATATTCTACATAGACTTAGTGATGTTA